>NZ_FRBB01000051.1:0-1218 GCF_900142505.1 Fibrobacter sp. UWH5
GACGAGGATTCCTTTTCCGGTTCAACGAAACTGCTGCTGTCGTCGTCACCGCAGGCGGTAAAGAACATGGTTGCCGCGAACAGGGCCAGGGCAAAAGGTAACAGTCGATTCATTTGTTCACTCCAAAGAAAGAAGATAGAAATTGTTGATGAGGCACGAGGTTCGAGGGCGCTCGCGGGGCTCGCTTCGAGGTTAAAATTTGGCGGCTACGCCGCGTAGCTAAATCTCATAACTCGTAATTCATACCTCATAATTAATTGGCATCCATCAAGAGTCTCGGTTCGAGAGACTCGATCTTGTAATTGTTACGGTTGTTTTTCTTTTTGCTACCCTTATTGTTCTTCTTGGACATAAGTCCCCCCCTATGGGTTATTTGGCATAACCCTGATTTTTGTTAAACTTTTTTGTTGAAGGGTGTAAAGAACTAGTAGTTCTTCACACAACGAATGGAATTTCCATATTTCTTAGAAACAGGAAAGTTCCTGGAAAAATTCTTTCGACTAACAGATGTCATGCACGCTTTCAAATCTGTATCAGCTTGTTGCGGCATCCAAAATTGTGATTGGACCTTTATTTCATCAAACTTATTATGTTCGTTTCCATAATCTATCCAATACCCCGTCGGCAATATCGACAAACCATAATCGTTGCTACCGAAGCCGGCGACCTTCGAGCCCATGTAGTACGCGACGCTGCCACCTGTTCTCTGGTCTAAATGAGCCCATTCTCCAGCATTAACAATGTGCCAGCCCTCCGGGCAGATTCCCTGATGCTGGACATAGTTCTGAGGTTGCGCATAACCGCTGGGATAAACAAATTTTTGTGCACAAGTCTCTGCATACATAGACACACTATCACACGCTGTGGGGAAATTCATCGCATGGCTCCAGGTATAGAGCCCGCCCCAGCCGTTCTCGCAGTACCACGGATCGTCATCGTAGCAGTACTTGGTTGAATCGTCTTGAACAGAACCACCGGATATCATCTTGCCGTAATTCAAGTTTTCGGCAAAAAAGACATAGGTCCTTTCAAAGGTGTCGTCGTACAAGCTCACCGTGCGGTACTTCTGCCCGTCGCGAGGGTCGGTGAACTCGCCGTAAGACACCTTCTCATTAAACTGGTTCGTCATGTCAAAATAGCTACTACTGCTAACAGAACTAGACGATTCAACCTCAACCCAAAAACCATTCTTACAAATATATCTGACCCCTGTTGCCA
>NZ_FRBB01000004.1:0-218141 GCF_900142505.1 Fibrobacter sp. UWH5
TGATACCGAGGGAAAGGTGTAAACCATATCAGTGAAACTGTCAACTCGGTCAGTAAAAACACCCCAAAAGTGTCAACCTTTTTTAGGGAAGGTCATATCAAACCGATAAAAATAGGAAGAAGGTTGGAAAAATGGATAAAAAACTTGACAAATGAGTTGGAAAAACGGACAAAAGATGTTATTTTTAGGTTGGAAAAGGTAAAATTATCCCATGATAAACCGTAAAATTGATTCAATCCTGAAGAAACATTTCGAAAATAGTCGCAACGCATTGTTACTGACTGGAGCCCGGCAAATCGGCAAGACAAGTTCTATTAGAGCTTTTGGCCGTGCTGCGTTCAAGAATTTTGTAGAAATCAACTTCATCGAGTCCCCGGACGCCGCGGCGATTTTCATTGGTGCGTCCAATGCGCAGGATATTCTATTAAGGCTGAGCGCCTATACGCAGGTCCCATTAGAAAAAAACAAGACACTCGTGTTTCTCGATGAAATTCAGGCTTGCCCCGAAGCCATTACTGCCATAAAATTCCTCGTGGAAGAAGGGAACTTCCGCTATATTTTAAGCGGTTCACTCCTGGGCGTAGAATTGAAGGACGTACGCTCCATTCCTGTAGGTTTTTTGACCATTCAACAAATGTATCCCCTTAGCCTGGAGGAGTTTTACAGAGCCGTCGGCGTGCAAGATCTGGTATTGGATTCTCTTAAAGATTCTTTCAGGAACGGGCGTGAGGTCGATCCTTTCGTCCACAAAAAGATGATGGAAATTTTCAGGCTCTACCTGGTTGTCGGAGGCATGCCTGCCGTCGTGAACGAATATCTGAAAACGAACAACCTGCAGAACGTGCTTTCTATACAGCAAAGCATTATCGCCATGTATAAAAAGGACATTGCCAAGTATGACCCAAGGAACAAGCTGTATCTTGAAGAAATTTTCAACCTTATCCCTGCCGAACTGAACGCTCAGAATAAACGATTTATTCTAAAGAATCTCAATGAAAATATGAAATTCTCCCGTTACGAGAACAGCTTTATCTGGCTTAAGGAAGTTGGTGTTGCCATTCCCGTGTATAATGTTGACGAACCGAAAATTCCTTTGCTGCTTTCTCGCTCCCGGAACCTTTTTAAACTGTTCCAGAATGATGTCGGACTGCTTGCCTGCCAGTATGCAAGTGGAGTACAACTTAAAATTTTGAGCGGAGACGAGGCTATCAACTACGGATCCATTTATGAAAACGTGGTTGCCCAGGAACTGCTTTATCAGGGCTACGAACTATATTATTTTAACAATAAAAAACTTGGCGAGCTGGATTTTGTCATTCAGCGCGGCGGAACGGTGCTCCCTCTGGAAATCAAATCCGGCAAGGATTACAAGCGCCACAACGCACTCTCCAATGTTCTACGCACAGAGAACAATGGCATTGAAAAAGCCATGGTCTTCTGCAACGGCAACATAAAAAACGAAAGCGGAATTTGTTACATGCCCATCTACATGCTTATGTTCATGGAACAAGAGCAACAAAAAATGGGTACGTACAAAATAAATCTAGATGGACTAAGTTGATAATGCTTTAGGTGTTCCTTTCCCTCGCAAACTCCAACAACGGCACCCACTGCGCTGATGCCCGTGACCTGTTTTTTTTCTTTGGAGGAAAATCTGAAGAATAATAAAATCCTTGGCGTTGGACTGGCTTTTGGGGCACCTTAGTAAAGCCGAATTGATTGTAGATTGGCTTTGGCAGATTGGTACAAGCGCGTTGCTTTTTTATGCTTGATGAATAAATGCTAATTTTCCTACTGAAAACTTTTGTATATTTTAGAAAAAGTTTTCAGTAGAGGTTTTGAGTGATTTTAAGAGAAAAGTACATTGTTCCGATTCGTGACTTTTATAAATCTGATTTGATTAAGATTATCACAGGGATTCGCCGCTGCGGAAAGTCTGTGATTCTTAAGCAAGTTATGGATGAAATTTCAGTCAAGTCATCCAACTTGATTTATCTTAATTTTGAAAACGCAGTCAATGTTCCGGACATAAAGAACGGCAATGACTTGATTGATTACGTTCTGAAAAAGAAAAAACGCGGGCTTTGCTACGTTTTTCTGGATGAAGCGCAAACCATCGATGGATGGCAACTTGCGTGCAAGACCTTGCGCCTGAATCAATGTTCCGTATTCATTACAGGTTCAAATTCAAAACTTCTTTCAAGTGAATTTACCAAGGAACTAAGTGGCCGTTATGTTTCATTCCGGATTCGTCCCTTTGTTTACAAGGAAATTTTAAAGATTGCCAAGGAAAAGAGGAAAAAGGTTCCCATTTCCGATTACTTGATTTGGGGTGGTTTCCCAAATCGGTTCTACATGAAAAATCAAGAGGCTCAAGACTTATATCTTAATGACCTTAAGGAAACTATTGTCGTTAATGACCTGGTAAACCGCTACGGCATCAGAAAACGCTCACTCTTTGAAAGCCTTGTTACTTTTATACTGCGTTCCAATAGTCGCATTTTCTCGGCCAAGGCGATTCGTGATTACGTGAAACAGGAACATGATAAGTGCTCTGTCAACACAATCATGAAGTATATCGCTTACCTGAAGGACGCATACGTCATTTGTGGATTGCCACAATATTCCACCAAGGTAAAACGTGAACTTTCATTCTACGAGAAAATCTACAATGAAGATGTTGCCCTCAATTCTATCCATGCCTCCGCGGGTCGCTACGACATTACCCACAACCTGGAGAACATTGTCTACAATGAACTAATCTATATGGGCTACGAATTGTTTGTGTACAACAACAAGGGAAAAGAAATTGATTTCCTTGCCCAAAAGGGTAACAAAAGATACTTGATACAAGTTGCCTACAGCGTCACCGAAGAAAAGGCTTATGCTAGGGAGTTTGATGCTTTTAATGGAGTAGAAGGTGATTTTCAGAAAATCATTATCACAAACGATGATGTAGATTATTCCTCAAGCACCGTAAGGCATATCATGCTCAAGGATTTTTTGATGATGGATTCTCTGGATGTGATACCCAAGGCGGTGACTTTGGCAGAAGCGCAAGCCGCCTACAACGTGTGGTTGCAATACAAAAAAGAGCATTCCTAGAATGGAACGCTCTTTAGTAAATTGAAATTCCTACTGAAAACTTTTACTTGATTTTGAAAAAGTTTTCAGTAAAAAATGCCGTTCTTAAAAATTCGTGTGTTTCTACTTTTCAGTTTCTCGGCATTTGGGATTGTCTTTAAATATCGTAAACCATTCACTCTCTGGCTGGCGGTTGTCTGGCATGTGAATATGAATTCGTGAATCCCTGATTACGATATAATTGTTTAAGCACAATTCTTGCTTTCCATTCCAAAAGGCTTTAAAGGAAACGATATCCCCTTTCTTTATCGCATATTCGATATTCAAGGTTTGGTAAGGAACTCCTTTATTGTACCACACGATTTCGGTTGCCGGGTCGAATTCGTCTATAAGAACTTCGTAAGAGGGTATTGGATTCTTAAAGTCGAATCCTCCCGTTTTTAATGTGTATCTATAATCAAAATAATATTTGTAAGGAACGACGCTTTTGACAGGAGTATTTTTGTAAGCGACGATCTGGAAATCCTTTGGGGACACTCCTTCAGGAAAATCACCGACAACAACAAAAAATGGCTCAATCTCAATTTTTGAGGGTAGCCTATCTACATCTACATAGGACGATGAATCTGAGTTAAAGATCCCTCCACAAGAAGCAAGAAGAAATAGTGCTAATAAGAGTAAGGCTTTCATTTTACTTCAACCACCCATTCATCTCGTGATTTCAGAAAAGTTACATGCGTTGTTTTGTCAATAATGTTCTTTACAACGAACTCTTTTTTTTCTGCATCGCAATATGCCTGTATTCCGCGGTAGGCAATTCCTTCTCTGTACCAAATTACATAATAGTTGTAACCGCGATATCCTTCCCAAAGTTCATCGGGATTGCATGTCATTCGCCCGTATCGTGTAAATTGGATTTGCCTTACATTTTTATAAATCGTTGCGCTATGCCATTCCACATCCTTGTCGCTTAGAGGACAATCCCCAGGGCAGTCCTCTTGTGCGTAAACAACGACGGATTCTTTTTCTATGGTTGCATTTTTCGGCAGGGATTCGTTAATGCGGATTAGGTGTGATGGAGGCTGACAACCCATCAGGCTAAAACAGAGGAACATCCATAAAAGCGGTGGTATGAATTTTGGCATGTTGATGTTTTTAATTAAGCGGCGAAGCAACTCTTATAAAACTAGAAATTTTCAATATGGTTTAAGAATAGGTGCGTTTTTTTTGCCTTTTTTATACTGCGATAAAAATAAGTGTTTTATGATTACAATACATTGACAAATATATGCTATTATTATATATTCTATAATGAGGTTAAATATGGCGACGTCGTTATTACAAATTCGAATGGATGAAGATTTGAAAAACCAGGCCGCAGAATTGTTCGAAAGTCTCGGCATGGACATCCCTACTGCAATTCGTGTATTTTTCAAGCGTGCCCTTGTTGAAAAAGGATTGCCCTTTGATGTCAAAACCACTTCGTCAAAAGAGGCTGATGATCCAATGGGGCTTTTGTCTTCACTTCAGGCGTTGAATGCTAATGCTCAAAAAAATGGGACTATAGGCATGAGCGAAGAAGAAATTGAGGAAGAAATCAAGCAGATGCATGCTGAAAGAAGGAAGAAAAAATGCTCTACGCGGTAATAGACACCAATGTTCTTGTATCTGCAGCTTTAGCGAGAAATCAAATAGAATCTGTTCCTTATTTGATTTTGTTGGAAATTTTGAAAAAATCTTTTATCCCTATAGTTGATGAATCGATCGTTGAAGAATATAAAGAAGTTTTGTTTAGAACGAAATTTGGCTTTATTCACAAAGAAGCAGAAAATGTAATTGAAATCATCTTAAAGAATGCGCTCAAGGTTTCCATTCCATCGACCGGGAAGATTTTACCCGATATGGATGACGTCATCTTTTATGATGTTGCTTTTGCCAATCAGGACAAGGGTGCTTACATCGTAACCGGAAATACAAAGCATTTCCCTGATTGCGAATTTGCAGTAACTCCAAGGACTTTTTTGAACATGATTAATCCAACTATTCCATTGGTGGTAAACGACAACGGTGCTATTTACGATCCGACAGGATTGCTAGCGGCCTTCAAGGCTGCAAATGAAAATGCTCTTCGCAATGGTACTGCCGGCATGAGCGAAGAAGAAATCGAAGCCGAAATCAAACTGATGCACGAAGAACGGAGACGGAAAAGAAACGGTTAGTGTTCAAAATACGGCAGTGCGGATTAACATGCGTTAGAAAAATGAGAAAACTCCGGAGTTGTGATCTCTGGAGTTTGAATTTTTTGAATGCTTATTGAGAATTCTTACAAGCTATTCACTGCTTCGAACAGCTGCATCATCTTTTCTGCGTTCTTGATGCCGGGAGCGTCTTCAACGCCGCTGGACACGTCCACAAGTTCGGGGGAGAACTTTGCGCAAATGTCGCCGATGTTCTCGGGAGTGATGCCGCCGGCGAGCCAGAAGGGTGTTTCGCCTGCTTTTTCGCGAAGCAGTTCTTCAGGAATGCGCTGGCCAGATCCGCCGGGGATGCCATCTACCTTGGCGTCCAGAAGGATGCGGGGCTCGCCGTGCTTGCGGATGGCGGCGAAGTTTTCGAAGTCGGATTCTTCGCCGATGCGTAGTGCGTTATAGCAGGGGAGGGTGGCACTTTCCAATCCGGTGGCGCTTGCGTCGTCAAATGCGGGTGCTGCAAATCCGTGGAACTGCACTGCGTCCAGAACGCCTTCGGCCGCAAGCTTAATGGCGGTCTTGCCTTCTTCTGTGGTGGTCTCGGTAATGACGCCAACAAACAGAGGGCAAAGCTTTCCTTCCGCTTCGTATTCGCTACGGAGCAGCTGGGTGAAATCGCGGACAAACTTTTCGTTAGTCAGACGCTTGGTGTTGCTGAAAACGAAGCCCAGCATGTCGGCTCCCATTTCGGCGGCGGCAAAGCCGTCTTCTTCGCGGATGATGCCGCAAATCTTGACCATGGGAATCTTGTGGGCAGCACTTTCTGCGTCGGCGCTTTCCACACCTGCGTCAACCATAGCAGCGGCGTAAGCGGAGCGCTTGGCATCTCTACGTTCTGCGAAAGTCTTCCAGAAGTCACCGCGGCGGTTATCTTCGGCTGCAGCGAATGCTTCAACCAGCTTTGCGGCCAGGGGCGGGTTCTTTGCCACGGCTTCACCTACGAGAATTCCCTTGAAGCCCAGGCTGCGGGCGAATGCTGCGTCGGCAGGAGTGTGTACGCCACTTTCAAAAACAGCCTTTGCCGGCAACTTGTTGCGGATAGCCGCGGGAACCATGGGGTCGATGTGGAAGGTTGCCAAGTCTCGGCTGTTTACGCCTGCGACGATGGTGCGTGCGGCACTTTTCGCAGCATCTCCTGCTGCCTCCCTGTCCAACGTTTCTAAAACTAAGTTCAACTTTCTCAGATCATCCGGTTCACGGACTTCCACGAAGGCCTGCATCTCGAAACTTTGGGCACGGCGAGCCATCTTCAAAAGCTGTTCGTCATCCAGGATGCGGGCGATCAAAAGAACCGCGTCGGCACCGCAGCGGTAGGCGATATCGATTTCGTCTTCGAACAGCAAGAAGTCCTTGCGAAGAACGGCGCACTTCTTGGTGCCCAACTTTTCGTCAGTTGTGTCGCCATTGTCAACGGCCTTGGCCACGGTAATCAAGTCGGCCAAAGTACCTTTGAAGAAGTTGGTTTCCGTCAAAACGGAAATTGCCTGTGCGCCAGCAGCGGCATAAGTGCATGCCAAATCAGCAGGAACCAGATCCGGGGCAATGTCCCCCTTGGAGGGCGAAGCTCGCTTGACTTCCAGAATGGGACCAGGACGGCCCAGGAATTCGCAACGACCAACGGTGCGCTTTTCGGGAATGTCAAAACCAAAGGTGAGACCAAGGCGTTCAATGTCTGCACGTCTCTTGTCTACAATCTTCTTTAAAATATCTTCGCTCATTTATAGGTTCCAGGTTCGAGGCTCGAGGCGCGAGGTTCCAGGTTCGAGGCTTGTGGTTCGAAGTACTGGGCGCGGGGCTTGAAATTTTACCCGCAAAATTTAGAAAAATGAAAAATTGCGTTGGGAAATCGGCTTGCGTTGTTTTGTTGAAATAGTTATTTTACCGATTATCCGTGCTTGCCGTGCAGAAAAAATAAAGAGGTTTGTCAATGGAAGTTATTGACAACAAAATAATTTACTCCATTGTCAAGAACAGCCTAAGCGATTTTGTTGAATTTGCAGCGAGCATTGCCCGCTTGTAAGGGCTGAGTTAGCACTTATCTGTTGCGCTTATCTATAAAAAAAGCGTATATTTCTATTTATAGACAACCTCCATTTCGCCCTAGGAGTTTTATATGCGTAAAAAGATTTCGCTGATGCTTCCGCTGCTTTGTGCCCTGTTGGCCTTTTGGGCCTGCGGTGACGGCGAGTCCAATTCCGGGACCTCTGCAAATGGCAATTCTATAGTAAGTGTGAATAAAAAGTCCATCGCAGGCGTTAGCCAGAAGGGCCCGTTCGTGACGGGCTCTGCGGTTAAGCTTTATGAACTGGATGGCGAGACCTACGCACAGACCGGCAAGAACTTTACTGGCAAGATTACCAGCGACAACGGTGAGTTTGGCGTTTCCAGCGTTACCTTGGCTAGCCAGTATGCCTTGCTCGAAGCCAGCGGCTACTACCGTAACGAAGTCAGCGGCAAGAAGTCTGGCGGTACCATTACCCTGAACGCTCTTACAGACCTTAGTGACCGCGAAAAGGTGAACATCAACTTGCTGACTCACCTTGAATATGAACGCGCCCTTTACCTGGTGGGCACTGGCGTGAATGTTCCTGCTGCCAAGAAACAGGCTGAAGCAGAAATCTTCAACGCCTTTGGTATCCAGGGCGATTTTGCGAACTCCGAAGACCTGAACATCTTTAGCAAGGGCGAGGGCAATGCCGCCCTTTTGGCCTTCAGCATTTTGATGCAGGGTAATCGCAGCGAAGCGGAACTCACAGAGCTTTTGACCAAGTTCGCAACCGACATCGAGAAAGATGGCGAATGGAATGACGCGTCCACTAAGGCAAAAATTGCGGACTGGGCCAACGAACAGGACCTGAATGATGATCTTTCTTTGATTCGTTCCAACATCAATAGCTGGGGTCTGGGGTCTGCTCCGGATTTTGAAAAGTATGTGCGCAACTTCTGGTATGCAAACTACGGCCTTGAGGCTTGTAATGCCGAAAACCAGGGCGAAATTGCTGCAGCCACCAATGAACTGGTTAAAACCTACGGCACCAAAACCCGCTATTACTGTAATGGTGAAGCCTGGCTGGAAGCTAGTGACATTGATAAGGATACTTACCAGTGGACCGCCGGTGAAGATGGCGAAATCAAGCTGGGAAGCGTAACCAAATCCGTGAACTATGTTTACGACGGAGCTGAAACAGCTTGGCGAAAAGCCTCCTCGGTTGAGGTCGCCCTTGGTGGTTGTACCGAAACTCGCGAAGCCGACATTTCCCTGAATACGGGCAAGGTAAATGGAACCTGGTACATTTGCAAGAACCGTAAGTGGGAATCCACCGATGACATTACCGTGGATACTCAGGGATGGGTAAAAGGTAATGATGGCGACATCAAGAAGGGGGACTCCACCGATGTGATGTACAAATACGATGAAGCCCTGAATCAGTGGGTGGAAGTAAATGAGAACGATGTTAGCCTTAAGCTTATGGGCTGCACCACCAACCGCATCGGCGAAATCGGCAAGAGCGGTGAAGACAAGTACTATTGCTCTAGCAAGGGTTGGGTAAGTCTGATGGGTGACTGGACCTTTGACGTACCGAAGGAGGCTCGCCTGAATCCGGAAATCACCTACGGCACCATGACTGATAAACGCGACAATAAGACCTACAAGACTGTTAAGATCGGTGATCAGGTGTGGATTGCCGAGAACCTGAACTATGCCGATTCTACAAAAATGCCGAGCCTGAAGGGTAAGTCCTGGTGCTATAATAATAAGGCAGAGAATTGCGATGTAACCGGTCGCCTTTACACCTGGGCTGCAGCCATTGACTCTGTTGCCTTGACAAATGATGCTGATAATCCTCAGACTTGCGGCTACGGCAAGACTTGTACTCTGCCGGCTGTTGTGCAGGGTGTGTGTCCCAGCGGCTGGCATTTGCCGACATACGACGAATGGGAAACTTTGTTCAAGGCTGTTGGTGGTTCCAGCGCTGCTGGTAAGGCTCTTAAGTCGGGCAGTGGCTGGTACAGCAATGGCAACGGAACGGATACCTACGGCTTCTCCGCGCTCCCTGCAGGCAACAGGAACTACGGTGGCGGTTTCAGCGATGCCGGCAACGGCGCCTTCTTCTGGTCTGCTGGCGAGGAGAGCTATAGCCTCTACGCCTACAGCATGTTCTTGTACTACATCTACGAGTATGCCTACATGTACCACAACGATAAGAGCAACGGTATCTCAGTTCGTTGTCTCCAGAACAACTAGGAGGCGAATCCTGCACAGAAATGCTTGCATTTTTGTATAGGTGAGCCGAACTGTTGTGCACTTTGTGCCACTCTAACTAGAAGTGCGTAGCACCACTAGCACGCGCCAGCTATACAGCGAGACTTCGAACTTCAGTTCTTTAGTCGCTGTTATCCACTCTGTGGACAAAGCCGGCGCGTAGGTCCGTTCCAAAAGGGCGAAGCCCAAAGGGAACAGTCCCGGCGAAGCCGAAAAAAAATTCATCCCCCCGCCCTAATAGGTTGACTTGAATTGTGTTAAATTTTCTTGCTTCCCTTGCCAATCTTTTTATTTGGAGGATTTATGCCCAATGAAAATTCTTGAAGAAGTAGGGAAATTTTTATAAAGACTCCGTTATACTTTGCCAAATCTCTGTTTTTTGATGACTTTTGGCGAGTTTAAATACTGTGCTCGGATTTTCATAGAAAGATTCATTTTATTCAATTTGCTTGCTGTATTGAATAAAAACCAACCTTTTTGTTCAATATGGTTGCTTTGTTGACTAAAAATGCTATTTTTAAGGCATGAAAAGCGCCGTGCTCAATCAGCGAAAAGAACGGGATCGCCTTTTGGCGGAGCCTTACCTTACACGTCAAACAGTGTATGATTTTGATGCCTTGCTTCGGAGCCCGAACATAAAGTTGCTAACGGGGCCTCGTCGCGTGGGGAAATCCACCCAGGCTATTTTGATGCTGCGCGGGAAGAATTTTGCTTACCTGAATTTCGATGATAATGAATTGCTAAAAGGCTGGAACGAGGAACAGGCGGAAATGCTGCTGAACGAGGTGTACCCGAATTTTCAGTACCTTTTGCTTGACGAAGTCCAAAATGTAAGTGGCTGGGATGTTTGGGTCGGCAAGCTTTTTCGTCGTGGGTACAACCTGGTTATAACAGGTAGTAACGCCAACATGCTTTCGGGAGAAATGGCAACCGTGCTTACGGGCCGATATCTTGAAATCAAGATGCTACCTTTTAGTTTGTTTGAAACATGCTCGTTTAATCGGGAATTGACTAAGGACGATTATCTTAAAAACGGGGGTTATCCGGAAACGGTGTCGCAACGGGCCATAACGCAAACATACCTGCAGACACTGTTCGATTCCATTGTGTACAAGGATGTGGTTCGCAGGCACAAGATCCGAAATGTTACGGACCTGAACAATGTGGCTACATTCCTTCTTGCAAATTTTACGGGAACATTTAGCTACAACGATGTGGCGGACGACCTTGGCCTATCCAGTGTTGCCACAACAAAAAAGTTCATGGACTATTTGCATGAGCCATTCCTGTTCTATTATCTGGATAGATACAACAACAAATTAAAACTGATGAAAAAGGCTCCGCGCAAGGTCTATGTGGTTGACAATGGCTTTGTTTCGTCGAGGGCGTTTAACCTTAGCGAAAATCTGGGAAAACTTCTGGAAAATCAAGTCTTTATTGAATTGCTTCGCCGTGGGTACGATACCGAAAAATCCTTGTTCTACTACCATTCCCGTAATGACAAGGGAACGGATTTTGTAGTTCGTGAAGGTAACAAGGTAAAGCAGCTAATTCAAGTTTGTTACGAGATGTCGAACGAAAAAACAGAAAAGCGAGAGGTGGGTAGCCTTGTGGAATGCGCCGGCGAACTGAAGTGCGATAACCTTACCATTGTAACATGGAATGATGAACGGCTCATTGAAAAGAACGGGTATGCTATTAAGGTTGTTCCCGTGGAAAAATTTTGAATGTTTTTTATCTTGTAGGTGATTCAAGGAGAAGTTTCGATGAGAAAGCTGTTTTATGGAATAAGCGTTGTGGCCATGGCTTTGGGTATGGTGGCCTGTGACGATAGCGTTTCTTCTGCAAATAACGAAGATGCGGACAAGGAATCTTCATCGTCTGTTATTTCGGAGGACGCTTCATCTTCCAGTGTCAAACCGGGCTCCTCCAGCAGTAAGAATGACGACCCGAAGTCCAGTAGTAGTCGCGGTCTTTTTGATATGACGAAGGATGAATTTCTGAACCCGGAAATCACCTACGGCACCATGACTGATAAACGCGACAATAAGACCTACAAGACAGTTAAGATCGGCGATCAGGTGTGGATGGCCGAGAACCTGAACTACGCAGATTCTACAAAGACGCCGAGCCTGAAGGGCAAGTCCTGGTGCTATGAAAATGCCGCAGATTCTTGTGCTAAGTATGGTCGCCTTTACACTTGGGCGGCGGCCATTGACTCCGTTGCTTTGGCGAACGATGTTGATAATCCTCAGACTTGCGGTTATGGTAAGACCTGTACGCTGCCGACAGTTGTTCAAGGCGTGTGCCCCAGTGGCTGGCATTTGCCGACATACGGTGAATGGCGGACATTGCTCGAGGCTGTTGGTGGCTTTAGCACCGCTGGTGAGATTCTTAAGTCTGGCAGCGGTTGGTTCAGCAATGGCAACGGTACGGATGATTACGGCTTCTCCGCGCTCCCTGCAGGCAGCAGATACAGCAATGGCTATTTCTTCAATGCCGGCAGCTACGCCACATTCTGGTCTGCCTCTCAGAACGAGAACTATAGCGACTACGCCTATAGCGTGGACTTGAGCTACGACATCGAGGATGCCTTCATGTACGACTACATTAAGGACTACGGTTACTCCGTTCGTTGTCTCCAGAACTCTAACTAAACTTTTATCTAAAATAGATCATTTAGAACGAAAAGTTTGTAAAAAGGTGGTTGTTTGACTACCTTTTTTTACGAAATTTTGCTACTTTAGATGGCGTGAGATACCTAACATTAGAAAAAGCCATTGATGCGTGGAGAAAACTCCAGCCTATTTCAGATGAAAATAGGGCCCGTCTTGCTCGTCGTTTTTCCGTTGACTTCAACTATAACAGCAACCATATCGAGGGGAACACCCTTACTTATGGACAGACGGAAATCCTTTTGCTGTTCGGGAAGGTTATTGGTGAAGCGAATGTGCGGAGCGTTCAGGAGATGGTGGCCAGCGAAGTTTCTCTCAAGATGATGGTGGCTGAAGCTAAAATCAAGGAAACTCCACTTACACAAAATTTTATACGAGGCCTGCATCATACTCTACTGCGGGAGGATTATTCCGTTCATCGTGAACTGCCTGGTGGAATGCAAGTCGGGTATGTGGTTCACGCAGGGCAATACAAGACTCGCCCAAATAGTGTCATTACGCGTTATGGAGATCGGTTCGACTATGCGTCACCAGAAGAAACTCCTGCACTGATGACGGATTTGGTGGATTGGTATAATGCTGCAGAAAAAGAGGGGAAGTTGTCTCCTGTGGAATTGGCTGCGCTGTTCCATTATCGGTATATTAGAATCCATCCATTCGAAGATGGAAATGGTCGAATCGCTCGTTTGCTAGTCAATTACATTTTGGCGAAACATGATATTCCCATGGTAGTTGTTCGCAGTCGAAAGAAAGACGAATATCTAGAAGCCTTGCATGCAGCCGATTTTGCTGTAGGTGCTGCGCCGACATTAGGCGCGAATGCCTCGTTGCGAACTATAGCTCCATTTCTCAAGTATTTTAAGAATATGGTGGCGCAAGAAATTGATGGCGATGTTCGCTTTCTTACAAAGTGTGGTGAAAATATCTGGTGGTATGATGGCGAGTGCGTTGAATTTCGCACCCCGAATTATGGCCGTATTTTGAACCTTATGCAAAGTGAACCGGTTTTGACGCTAGCCGATATTCAGCGAAAAATTGGTATTCGAATTTCTGCGGTTAACAAGCTGGTTCAGCACCTTCTTGATTGCCATTATATTGAACGCGGGAAAGATGTTGGCAAATGGCATGTGTTTATCGTGCCGTCAGTTTAGAGGCGTTGCCTAATCTCCTGTTTTTGATGACTTTTGGCGAGTAAAAAAAACTCCCCGACCATTGTGGTGGGGAGCTTTTTTTAATGCCAGATTCTCGCTTACGCGAGAATGACTCGAGACTAGCTATTAGAAGCTTCCTTTACAGCTTCGATGGTCTTCAGCACGGAGCCGTCTTCGATTGCCTTCATGGCCATGTCGTAGCCTTCCTTGATGGTGGCGGCCTTCTTGCTGATGTAGAGGGCGGCGCCAGCATTCAGGGCGCAGGCGTACTTGATGCCCGGGCGGCCCTTGCCGTTCAGGAGGTCCATTGCCAGCTTGAAGTTTTCTTCGCCGGTACCACCTGCCAAGTCGTCTTCGTCCACAGCGGGAACGCCGAAGTCCTTGGGGTCGATGCGGTATTCCTTGTAAACGCCGTCTTCCAGGATTTCTGCGATGGTGGTGGGAACGCAAGGAGAAATTTCGTCGTAGCCGTCGTCGCTCAAGGCTACCATGACGCGCTTTGCACCCAGAGCATGAGCAGCCTTGGTAAACGGTTCCAAAACGGCCTTGCTGTAAACGCCCAGGCAGAGGTACTTGGCTTCTGCAGGGTTGGTGAGAGGTCCGATAAGGTTCATGATGGTCTTGATGCCGAGGCACTGGCGGACAGGACCTGCGAAACGCATGGCGCTGTGATAGACGGGAGCCATGAGGAAGGCGAAGCCGGTCTTCTGCAGAACTTCTGCAGCCTTTTCCGGAGTCATATCCAGCTTGAAGCCTGCAGCGGTGTAGAAGTTTGCAGCACCGGACTTACTGGAAACGGCGCGGTTGCCGTGCTTTGCAATCTTACAACCGCAGGTAGCTGCAATAAGGCCAGACATGGAGCTCACATTGAAGCTGCCCTTACCATCGCCACCGGTACCCACGATGTCGGTAAGTTCGTCACCAGACATTGGGAACTTACGCTTCTTGCGGCTAAGCACAGCGGCGCAGCCGGCGATTTCATCAGAAACTGGGCCCTTGCAGGAAAGTGCTGTAAGGATTGCTGCCATCTGGCGTTCATCCATAATGCCATCGGTCAAGTCGTCCATGAACATCTCAGCAGTTTCGCGAGTCAGGTCCTTGCCTTCCATGAGGGTGTTCAATACGCCGCGAATGTTCTGCGGTTCACGACGGTAGTTGAGGAATGCCTTGAAGAAATCGGCTTCCCTGTCGCTGGCGATGGATTCCGGATGGAACTGCACACCTTCGATATCCAAGGTCTTGTGACGAATGCCCATAATGTCGCCGTCTGTGGCGCGGGCGGTCACTTCGAATTCCGGCGGGAGGGTGGTTTCGTCAATGACAAGGCTGTGGTAGCGGGTGAAGGAATTCTTTGCGCCCATGGTGCGGAAGAGACCCTTACCGTCCAGGTTGATTTCTTCGACGATGCCGTGCTTGATGAACTTTGCGCCAACGATCTTTGCACCGAAAGCGTAGCCAATAGCCTGGTGACCAAGGCAGATGCCGAGAATGGGGAGCTTGCCTGCGAAGTGCCTGATGGCTTCAACAGAGATGCCTGCATCTTCAGGGCGACCCGGGCCCGGGCTCACAATGAGGCGGCTGGGGTTCAGTGCTTCGATGTCTGCGATGGTGCATTCCTTGCTGCGGAGCACGCGGATTTCTTCGTTAGTGATCTTGGCCAGAGCCTGATACACGTTGTAAGTGAAAGAATCGTAGTTGTCAATTAAAACGATCATGATAAATCCTTTAGGTTCGAGGTTTGAGGTCGTTCGCCCCACAAGGGGGCTCTCTTTGAGGGCGGCCTTCGGCCTTTGAGTTTTAAGTTACGCGGCGTAGCCGCCATTATCTAGCTCAAAGCGCCTTCGGCGCGACCTCGTAGCTGAAAGCGTAGCGACCTCGCGCCTACTTGCTTCCTTCCAGGACTGCGCGGACAGCACCCAGCTTTTCGTTAGTTTCTTCAAATTCGCGTTCTGCGTTGGAGGCGGCCACAATGCCACCGCCAGCCTGCAAGGTGATCTTCTTACCCTGCTTGAGGCAGCAACGGATAGAAATACAGAAGTCCAGGTCGCCATCGGATTCAATGTAACCTACAGCGCCTGCATAGAAACGGCGCTTGACCTTTTCGAGGCCAGAAAGGATTTCGATAGCGCTGATCTTGGGAGCGCCGCTGACGGTACCTGCAGGGAAGCTGGAACGAAGTACTTCAATGGACTTCTTGCCTGCGCTAACCTTGCCCTGAACGTCAGAGACCAGGTGGATCACGTGGCTGTACTTTTCGCATTCCATGAATTTCATGGCTTCCACAGTGCCAGCGGCACAGACGCGACCCAAATCGTTACGAGCCAAGTCAACCAGCATCAAGTGTTCTGCACGTTCCTTCGGATCGTTCTTCAGTTCCTTCATCAGTTCGTAATCTTCCTTTTCGTCCTTACCGCGGCGGCGTGTGCCGGCAATAGGATGGATGGTTGCGATACCATCACGGACGCGTACCAAGCTTTCTGGAGATGCTCCGATAAACTGGTGGGTACCGTAATCCAGGTAGAACATGTAAGGAGACGGGTTCACGGAACGGAGGCGGCGGTAAATGTCCAGAGCCTCGATGTCGCTTTCGAACTGGATGCGGCGGGAAGGCACGGCCTGAACGATGTCGCCAGCCACAATGTGCTTCTGCAGTTCTTCCACCTTCTGGGTGTATTCTTCCTTGGACTTGGAAAGATCGGTAACGGTAACGCCCTTGGCCACTTCCGGTTCCGGAGCCAGGTAGCTGAAGTCCAGGTCGGCCAGGCGCTTCTTTACGTTTTCGATAGCGGCAGGCAGGTCCACCTGATGTTCTTCGTAGTTCAATGCGAACAGGTGAAGCTTTTCAGTGTAGTGGTCGAACACGATGTAGATGTGACCCACCATGAATTCGGCTTCAGGAATGTTCAATTCGTCAACCTGTGGTGCCAAGTGAATGGTATCGCAGCGGGCGCAGAATTCATAACCCAGGTAGCCCACGCCAGAAGAAGGAATCGGCATCTGGTTAGGCGGCACGGTGTTTTCGCCGGAAATGATCATGAGGGCGTCGAGAATGTCGCCTTCGCCTTCCTTCAGGAATACGCTTTCCTTGCCGTCAACGACAATGGAAACGTCATGCTCGTTCTGGCGGAGACGGAAGGCTTCGTCGACCATCAAGGTCGAGTAGCGGCTACGGCCATGAGCGAAAGAAGCGGATTCAAAGATTGCCTTTGCTCCCAGCTTTTTGCCCAGGGAGAAAGGTGTGTAGCGTTCGCCGGGGAGGGCGACGTAGATGCTGTCGGTACGAGGTTCCTTCATGTTCAATCCTTCGTTTTTCGTCGTCACCCTGAGTGAAGCGAAGGGTCCAGCATAGCATGGATTCTTTCACTGCGTTCAGAATGACGCACTTATTAAAATTCTTTTGGCGAGGCTTCACGACCCAAGACTGGGTTGTGGTTCCGACCCGGAGGATTTTAAATATAAAGGGGAAAAATTTAAGGCCTCCAGGGAGTCTGGAAGCCTTGCCGCTTTGCTCTTACGCTTTAAACGCGCGATACAATTTGCAAATACCAGACTCTATGTTAGAGTCCGCGCCACCATCGGCCGTCGAATGCAACTGTAAGAGCATAAATCATCTTCATGTCCAAAATTTATGAATATCCCTACCTGTTGGCAAGGGATTTTTCGTAAAAAAGGGGCTGTAAAAACGTAAAAAATGTGCCGGTTGCTTTTTTTATCCAGTTAGCGTTAAATTGTCTGCAGTTTTATATATTATCTCCATCACTTCAAATTGGAGTGCTTTCTCTATATCCCTGGCCGGGCGCCCTTGTGGGCGGTATAAGCCTAACCAAATTGGGATTTCTTGCATCCTTTAAAAGTACTGTTCTGGGCCCTTTGGGGGGCTTTCAGCGGCGTTGCCTTTGCGCAGGCGGTCGCTTTGGATTTTGTGGACACGCCGATTGCAGATGTGGTCCGTTCTGTTTCGCGGGCCTATGATACGCCGATCCTGGTAGATGGAAATCTGGATATCCGTGTCACTTTTCACCTTGAGGGAGTGGGGGTGTTAGATGGACTAGCGGCCCTGTGTGAGGCTCATGGGCTAGAGCTGGCCCAGTCGGGAGAGGTGTTTCATGTGCGGCAGGCCCGCATTCGCGGGGAGCACCTGTTCTCTATGCATGATTCCCTGATTTCGATTTCGGTTAAGCAGAAGGGGATCGCAGACTTTATAAGGGAATTTGGAAATAACACGGGAATGAACGTCCTGATGATGGAAGGGGTACAGGGGGAAGTGAACGGCAATCTTCAAGGTGTAACGGCCGAAGAAGCTTTGCGTCTGCTGATGAAGTCTAATGGTTTCAAGTTGGTGCGGGACGGGGCTGCTTTTCGCGTAGAAAAAGCCGGTGATGCAGAATCTGAAAGCGTTACTGCCGATGGGGTTTCTGGAACTTTCGGTCATGCGGAGGTGGGGCAAGTCTTTTTGCAGAAGGATAGTTTGTGGGGAGATTCCTGCTATTCCATTGACGCCAATGAGGCTCCTCTAGAACGTGTGCTAAAGGAATTGTCCGATGTGGCGAACCTAGACCTGGCGCTTTATGGTGAAATGGCCGAAGTGGTTCGCCTCCGTTTGAAAAACGTACCGTTGGAGACGTTGCTGTCGGCTATTTTCAAGGACCGCCGTCTAGGATACTCCCTGGATCGTAAAACCCTGTATGTGGCAGGAACGGGACGTCTAGAGACGTTATCAATAACGCGGCTCTATACTCTGAAACATGTGCATACGGAACGGGCGCTGGGGCTCCTTTCCAAGTTTCCCCATAGTTCCGGTTTTGTGGCTGTAGAGGTAAAGGAGCAGAACAGCTTGCTGTTGAATGGCTCCGGCGAAGATATTCGCTTGGCTGAAGATTTGCTGTCCCAGGTAGATGTTCCTGCCTTGCAAGTGACATTGTCTTGTCTGATTGTAGAATTTAAACGGGGGAAAAGTTTTGAAATCGGGATTCATGGTGGGGCGGCCCGTAAGACAGGGGAGAAAAATGTGGGCTTCCGTGGGTTCTGGGATTTTACAGATTCCCGTTGGCAAAAGTCGGGGGCCTTTGGAAAGGTGGGCGTGTTGCCGGACCGTTTTGAAATGGAATTGGCCGCCCTCGAAGAAAATAATTCTGCGGAAGTGTTGGCTCGGCCTAGGCTAGCCACGATTAACGGTAATAAAGCCGAATTGAATGTGACCAATACCGTCTACTATCTAGTGAGTCAAGTTTCGGCAGATGGCTATCCCATTACGGATTACCGCTCCTTTAATGATGGAATTTCTCTAGAAATCACGCCGACGGTCACGCAGGACGGAAGTATTACCCTGGAAGTTTCGCCAGAAATAAAGACCGCTGGACGTAGTACCGGAGATGGTCCACGAGACATTAGTACCCGCAATCTAAAAACGGTTGTGGTGTTGAAGGATGGGGAAACTTTTTGTCTTGGCGGGCTAATCCGCAAGAACAAAACGGAGGTGCGGTCGGCTGTCCCCTTTTTAGGAAGTTTGCCGTTGGTGGGTCGATTGTTCAGCTATGTGTCGGAGGAAGAAGAGGAAAATGAACTTGCCATTTTTATAACGCCTCACATAGAAGACCTGAATTATCTTGAAGGTGGGCATGTTCCATGATCGGGTGGTATTTGGCTGCGAATTGTGAATTGCTGACCTGGGAATGGACGACGACTTACGACAAGTCTCCCACGGTGCAGGAATTGCATGAATCCTTTGAAATGGATTTCCCCTTGACGTGTGAAAGGTTGCGGATGGCTGGTAGGCGCTATTGGCTGTTTCCCCTGATATCCTTTAATTCGGCTGAAGGCCGTCGTTTCCGTTATCTGGCCGTTCTTGGTTGCGAAGATCTAGAACCTTGTAAAGGGATTGTTGGATGGAGGAAAAACTTGGGCTTGGTTCGGATGCTTCCAAAAAGTTTTTGGATTTATGGGGCCGCCGATGAAATCCTGCGAGGTAGTCAACTAATGGGCAAGGACTGGGGTGGGAATGGGCTGTTCTATTTTTTGGAAGGAGGGGCGCTCACTGTATTGATTTTCTTTGAAGGGCGTCTTTGCCATTGGCTAGAGGAAACCGGCTATGAAAAAGATGATTCTTTGAAAAATCGACTTGAAACCTTGAGGGGCTTTGTGAAGCAAGACGCTCTTTTTAGTCGATATGAAACTATGGAATTCATACGGATTGAGTGTCCGAAAGATGTGTCGCAAACGGTCTGGAAAAACGGCTTGTTTAAAAGGGCTGCCATGGATCCCTTGGGGCGAGAAATCAATTTGTGTGATGATAATCGGTTTGTTGGATTGTCGATGTACGCCATCTTTTTTGTTGTGTTCGCATTTCTTTTAATTGGAGCGTGGCTGTGGTGGATCGGCTCCTCGAAAAAATCAATTCCCCTGGAAGATGTGGTTCCTCCGGAATTGACTACGGTTCCTGAATTGCCTATGGTGTCTGAAGAAACAGTCTCTGAAAAAGTGACGGAGTTAAAACCCTACATGGGGACTGTGACTATGAAATGCGATTCTTCTGTGCGGGTACAGGGGGTTGTGTCTGGGAAGTTGTTTATTTCGGATGGAAAAACTTTTTTTAGGGGAGATTCTCTTGGAGGGCTTGTTGTGCGGGACGTTCTAAAAAATGGGGTTCTCTTTTCTTGCAGAAATAAACAGTTTTTTGTGGAGGTTAAATGAAGGGGGCTGTGTTGCCCGTCGTGGTGGTAATCTTGTTATGTGTCGGTTTTATGGTCTCCGCCTTGCTGTCTATGCCAGGGGGTGTCTTGCGAAAGGCGAAATCTCTAGAAAAGGATCTGCAGACCTTGTATGATAGTGAATCTAGAATGCTAATGCACTTGGAGGGGTTCGTCGATACTAGTGTTGATTGTGCTCCGGCAGGCCCATGGGTGGAACTATCGACTCCTGTGGATTCTCTTCGGCGTCTAAAGGTTTTGGCGGGACGTCGTTTGGATTCTTCAGAAATTTCTTCGCAGATACCGCGCCTGCTGAAGAAAAATATCGTCGAAAATTTTCGGACAAATCTCAACCGGGAAATCCTGCTGAAAAAGAACCTCGTCATAAAATCGGGCAACCGCCGTCTGATGGGACCTGCAGAAAATATTTCCCTGTTTGTTCAGGACGGAGATTTGCTGGTGGACTATTTCGGATCCGCCCAATCCTGTAATTTTAAGTCCACGGGGAGTATCTCTGTTCGAGGTTCCGCAATGTTTGATACTTTGCGATTGTATGCTGCCGGGATGATAGCTTTGTCTGGCCATGTCAGGGCTGGGTGGCTTGAAACCTATAGTTCTGATCAGCAGGAAGTTTCTGGAAATGTTCGTTTTTCTGGAGCCCTCCTGGCAGATGGTCCCGTTGTTTTGCGACAGCGCGCCTTGGGGGAATATCCTTCTGCCTTGATGTCGTTGAACGATTCTGTGGAATATGCTCCCCGGAATATATCCGCTCCATTGTTGCTTCCTGCCAGAGATTTGGCTTCGGACGGCAATTCGTTTTTGTCTGGCCTTGAGCCGTTTCGCTGGAGCCTGCAATGAACCTAAACTCTTGCCGAGGCTTTACCTTAATGGAGGTCTGGACAGCGATTGTGGTCATGTCTGTCGGGATGTTGGCGGTTGACCGTATGTTCGACTTCTTTAATCGAATGAAGACGGCTGAACGCAATCAAACTCTGGCCTTTGAATCGGCTGTCACTAAGGTTGAAAGCTTTGTTTTAAATCCGCCTCCCTGCAATCAGCTTGACTCGGTGTTGCCAGGAACCGGTCTCGCGTGGGCTGATGTTCTTGTAACTCCAGAACCTCCTGCTCATCCGGTTCATTTTAGAAGGCTTGTCCAATGCAAACGATAATCCGTCTGCAGAAAAATAGAGGCTTTATCTTGATGGAATTGATGGTTGCCGTGTCTGTTGCGTCCGTCGTTACATTGTCTGCATTTTTGTTTTATGTCAGATATCATGAAGCGACGTTACACCTTCAACGAAAATACATCACGGAATCTCGAATTCAGATAGAACAAATGAATGGGGTTCTTCCCTATGGTAAGGGGCGATGTTATCAAAGACGGTAAATGCCTGATGCTAGAAAAAAAGAAACCCCGGCGAAAAGCCGGGGTTTAATCTCTAGGTGGGTTAGCTGTTAGCCTTGACCCTTGTCCACGTCTTCAACGAAATGATTTTCGTCCTTGCGAGCCTTGTGAACTTCAACCAGGTTGCCCAGGTAATGCATAAAGCTCAGAACGCCAACAGAAAGGAAACCGATGGAGTAGAGGGCGAGGAACGGTCCGATAATGAACTTCTGTGCGCCGATGTATTCCAGCATACCGAAGATACAGTAGACGCCAACGCCCAGTTCAAGGATTGCCTGCCAGGGGAACTTCTGCTTGTAGTGGCTGGTAGCCTTCTTCTTCTGGCCGACACCGCTCTTGGGGGTGCGGACGAAGCCACTCTTGCGGCCGGTGATTGCGGCGAACACTGCCTTGGAGTTGCTGACTGCGATACCTACACCCAGTGCCATAAGGATCGGCATGCTGAGAAGGCGGACCTTCCAACCGGTATAGCCGGAGCAACGCTGTGCAACGAAGTAAAGAACAGAAGGAGCGATTGCAGCGAGGAAGATGAATGTGAAGCCTACTGTGTAAACCCAGACCGGCAGGTTAGCTACGGGCTGGAAGAATGCCAGCAGGGGCCATGCGCAAAGTGCAGTGAACAACATGCAGGGGTGAATAGAATAGTGAGTCGTATGAAGGATTGCACCAATCTTTACGCGAGTCGGAACGTTGGACTTGAGAACGCGGGGCAGAATCTTGATTGCGGTCTGGATAGAGCCCTTTGCCCAACGGAACTGCTGAGCCTTGAAGGAGTTGATATCGTTGGGGAGTTCTGCAGGAACGATCACGTCGAACACGAACTTCATCTTCCAACCAGCAAGCTGAGAACGGTAAGAAAGGTCCATGTCTTCGGTCAAGGTATCGCCTTCCCAGCCGCCACCGCCATAGATGGCCTGCTTGCGCCAGACACCTGCGGTACCGTTAAAGTTCATAAAGAGCTTGCCCCAGCTACGTGCAGACTGTTCCACCACGAAGTGGCCGTCGATACCGATAGACTGAGCGAGAGTAAGACCGGATTCGGTGCGGTTCAGATGACCCCAGCGACCCTGGACCAGGCCCACCTGTTCGTCCATGACCATGTAGGGGATGGTCTTCAGGAGGAAGTCCTTCTCCGGTACGAAGTCGGCGTCGAAGATTGCAAGGAATTCACCCTTGGCGACAGCCATGGCTTCCTTAAGAGCGCCGGCCTTGAATTCCTGACGGTTGGTGCGGTGGATGAGCTTGATGTCGTAGCCCTTGGCTGCCAGTTCTTCCACCTTCTTCTTGGCGACTTCATAGCATTCGTCGGTGGAGTCGTCCAGCACCTGGATTTCGTGCTTGTCCTTGGGGTAGTCTATGGCGCATACGGCCTCAAGGAGTCGTTCGACACAGTTAGCTTCGTTGAATACGGGAAGCTGGGTGGTGACTTGAGGCAGGTCTGCCATGCTGTGTTCGCGATAGAACTGCAAGATTTTCTTGCGGTCGGAAAGGCGTGTGGTACGGCTGTTCTTGAGGAACAGGTAGATGCTGTAGTAGCAGCTGAAGCCGTAGATGACGAGTCCAACACCCGCGATCACGTAGACCGCGAACATGATGTCCAGTAGGATTGTACTGATTGCCATAATAACCGTATAACCTGTATTAAAATAATGGCCTTTTTCAAGGTTTGGGGCCAAATATAGAAACCCAATGTGAAGTTTGCTACATTATATTGTGATTATCTGGTGTTTTTTACCTAAAATTTGGTCAAATATGGCTGGCGAATTGGAAAAAAGTCCTATCATGAAATGGTTGACCGCCAATCAGGGGCTGTCTAATTTTGATGAATCCTTAAAAAAGTTGCTGGCTTTTGCCTGCGCCGACTGGATTCGTCGTGGTTCCGGCAGGGTGGTTCCGCCGGAAGAGGCTCTTGCCATGGTGGTTGCCGCCAATTTGCCCGGAATTCCCATGGGACCATGGCTAGAGGACCCATGTGCCAATGGTATTAAAATTGCCGAATTTTGCGAAAAAATAAAGGTTTTGGAACTGCCGAAGGAACTTTGTTCTGATTTTCCTGAACTTTTGGACTTGCGCGGGGTGGTATGCCCCAGAAACGCGGCCCGCAGTCGGCTGGTGCTTGCCGGAGCTCCCAAGGGGACCCGTATGACCATCTATCTAGATGAGGGGTCGCCCATCGAAAACGTACCCCAGTCCTTGGTCGCCGATGGCCATATTGTGGAAAATCGCGAAAAAAAAGGAAATTTTTGGTCTATAAGTGTGGTTTGCGGCGGTGCAATTGTGTAGATTATAACATGTGGAAAACCGTATATTGATATTAGGCGATGAATTTCTGGGAGAACAGGGCGAGGCGGCAAACCGTTGCTCCGAAATGATCCTGTGTCGAGAAGCTAATCGGCCTATCCAGTTTTCCATCAATGCGCCTGCCCCCCAGAGCATGGCTCAGCTTTTGACCCGGGCTTCTTCCGACATTATCGGCAAAAAGGCTGGCCGCCTTATCATAGGTCTTGGACTTCGCGAACTGAAGCGGGGCGGTGTAGACTATAATGGCGTTTTTGATCGGTATAGCGCATTGGCTAGCGAACTCCTGAACAAGACAACCGCTCCACTGCATTTTTTGACTATTCCCGAAGACATGTTTCCTCCGGAACCGGCGCAGTTGACGGCCCTGAACGAACGAATTTTTGAATTGGCCGGACGAAACGAGAAGCGGGTCTTTGTAGAAGATTTCGCAGCCCATGCCGCAAAATACAAGGAAAAGCAGCTGGAAAGGGGCAAGTTTGGACGTAGCCTCTACACAGAAGAGGGAAGGGCTACCCCCTTGTGCAATATGCTGCTGGGCTTATTCATGTATGATTTTATAATTAGAGAAATAAAATAAGAAAAGGTGGAATAATGGAAATCAAGACTGAAAAGATGCGTACTCCCCGTGAACCTGCCGTTCCCCAGATGGGTATCTGCGACAAGTGCAAGACTGAAGCCCTCCTTAAGAAGTTCCGTTTCAAGGAAACTTCTATTTCTGACGGCGCGGCAAGCTTTGGTACCGTGGTCAAGCGTCTCTGCGAAAATTGCGCTCCCAAGTCAAAGGCTCAGAAAGAGGCTGACGTTCCTTCCATGTCTAGCAAGGAAATCAGGAATCTGATGCGCTCCGTGAAGAAGAGCCTCCGCTAGAGGGCGGCTTCAAATAGGTAATTTTTACCCTTAACGAAATTCTTGGATTTAATTAAATTTGGGCCGCTTTTTAAAGGGAGAAGCCCAAATGTCTAACGTTAATGCCAAAGAATCCGTCAAGAAATTCTTGACCGAATCTGTAGCAACTGTTACCCCCGAACTTGTAAAGTCCATTAAGAGGGGATATACCAAGCAAAATCTTATTAGCGACTTGATGTCCGGCGTTATCGTCGGCATCCTGGCATTGCCTCTGGCAATCGCTTTCGCTATCGCTTCCGGCGTGGGTCCTGAACAGGGCCTCTACACTGCCATCATTGCTGGTTTCACCATCAGCCTTTTGGGTGGTTCCCGTTTCCAGATTGGCGGTCCCACTGGTGCCTTCATCGTGATCGTGTACGGCATCGTTAGCCAGTATGGTTACGATGGCCTCGCTTCCGCAACGCTCCTAGCCGGTATCATTCTTATTGTCTTCGGCCTTGCCAAGTTTGGTGCCATCATCAAGTTCATCCCGTATCCGGTGACTGTGGGCTTTACTGCCGGTATCGCCGTGATCATCGCCCTGGGTCAGGTTCCCAACTTCTTCGGTCTGAAGTTCCTGGCTAAGGACCCTGCCGACGCCGTGGGCAAGATCAAGCTCTATGTTTCCTCTTTCGACACTGTAAACGTATACTCCGTGATTATCGGTGTTATCGCCTTGGCCGTCTGCATTCTTTGGCCGAAGATCACCACCAAGGTTCCGGGTTCCCTCATCGCCATTATCGTTGCTACCGTCATTGTCAAGGTGCTTGGCTGGGACGACCCCATTAACGGCCACGGCGTCATGACCATCGGTATGAAGAACCATATCCCGTCTGGTTTCCCCACTCCGCATCTCCCGAACATCAGCCTTTCCATGATGCGCGAAGTGTTCCAGCCTGCTTTGACTATCGCTATTCTCGGTGCTATCGAATCCCTGCTTTCTGCTGTGGTGGCCGACGGTATGACTTCTACCAAGCATCGCTCCAACACTGAACTTTTCGGTCAGGGCGTGGCTAACCTTCTTTCTCCCATGTTCGGTGGTATTCCGGCTACTGGCGCTATTGCCCGTACTGCAACCAACATCCGTAATGGTGCCGTTTCCCCGATTTCCGGTCTCGTTCATGCTGTTGTGCTCCTGCTCATCATGCTGGTTCTGGGTAAGTATGCCGAAATGATTCCTATGGCTGCCCTTGCCGCAGTGCTTTTCCAGGTGGCATTCAATATGTGCGGCTATCGCGCTGTGATCAAGATGTTCAAGCTTCCCAAGAGCGACGTGATCGTTATGCTGGTGGCTTTCTTCCTGACCGTGATTATCGATCTGACTGTGGCTATCGAAGTGGGCGTTCTCCTTGCTGCCATCCTCTTCATCAAGCGCATGAGTGAAGTTGCCGAAGTGGATGCCGTTACCGATGCAATCCGTGCCGATGACGAAGAAGTCTCACACACCGAATTTGCCCGTCAGGTTCCCAAGGGCGTTGTGGTTTATGAACTTGCCGGTTCCCTGTTCTTTGGTGCTGTAGACAAGTTCAAGGAAACCCTGAACCGCATTGCAGTGAAGCCCAAGATCCTCATCTTACGCATGCGTAGCGTTTCCAGCATCGATGCAGCCGGTATCAACATGATCGAAGACCTGCTGAACCACTGCAAGGCCGACGGTACCCAGCTGCTCCTTTCCGGTGTGCACGCCCAGCCGGTGGTGGCCCTGACCCGCGCAGGTGTGCTGAAGCAGCTTGGCGAAGAAAACGCCTTGGGTAACATCGATGCCGCCTTGAACCGTGCCCGCGAACTTCTGGGCCTGCCTGTGGTTGACGCTTCCGTAGATCCGAACCCCACTGTGAGCTGGGAAAAGGGTCTCGACAAGCCCTGGCTGCCTGAAGAATCCAACGCAGCCGTGGCCGAAGGTACTCCCGAAGTCATCGCAGAAAAGGTTGCTGAAGAACCTGTCTGGAAGCTGAAATAATTAGATCCTATCTATGAATTTTAAGAGTCGTAGGGCTTTGCCCTGCGACTTTTTTGTTCTCAAAAAATATGTTGAGAATTGCTGTTGTGAATTATCTCACACTGAAAATTTTTATGGGCTTGTGTTCCTAGGAGGAGAGCCTTTCCTTTTCTATATTTGGCCTCGCTTAGGGAAGTTTTGGTTGGGCACTATAGGAGCTATAATGTATAAGTACTTGACTGCAGAACCGAAAAAAGTGAAAAAGAAAAAGTCCTTCAAGAAGACTCCTTTCGGTATTTTTATGGAAAATTACATCATGGTTTTGTTTGCCGTGATTGTTCTTGTCCATCTGTTCTAGTCAAATTCTATAGTTTTTGTGGTTAATGCGGCCTTGAGTCGCATTTTTTTTTATCTTTGGCACCATGTTTAAGATTGGCGTTATGGCTTCCGGTGGAGGAAGCAATTTTAAAGCGATTATAGATCGAATTGGCGAGGGCGATCTGGAGGCCCAGTGTAAGTTCCTCATTACCAATAATGGTGGCTGTGGTGCTGTTGACCACGCTAAGACTTACGGTGTCCCCGTGTTCCATATTTCTGGCAAGACCCATCCGGACCAGGCGGAATATGAAGCCGCCCTCCTGGAAGTGATTGACAAGTATGATATCGACTTGTTGATTCTGGCTGGTTATATGAAGGCAATTCCTACCAGCATTTTGAGACGTCTGCCCGACCGTGTGCTGAACATCCATCCGTCTCTGTTGCCGAAGTTTGGTGGTCGAGGCTTCTACGGGCATTTCGTACACGAGGCTGTTCTTGCCGCAGGCGAAACGGAATCTGGTCCTACCATCCATCTGGTATCCGAAGAAATTGACGCCGGTCGCATTCTTGCCCAGCGAAAGGTGCCTGTTATGCCTGACGATACTCCGGAAGTTCTTGCTGCCCGTGTGCTTGTTCAGGAACACGACCTGTACTGGCGTACCATCAAGGAATACGGCGAAGCGCTGGTAAAATAGTTGTCAGCAATCAGTTGTGAGTTTTGAGCTTCAATAATCGCGGCGAAGCCGCCTGACTTTAGCTCGCAGCTCATGGCTCGTAATACACCGCACGTAGCTTATGAAATTTAAACTGCCGGCATTTCTGGATGGAATCGAATCGCCTATCGATGGTGAAGTTGCCCTTCGTGAGAACTTCGCAGGATCCATCATTGCCGGTGTTGATGAGGTGGGTCGAGGGCCGTTGGCTGGCCCTGTGGTTGCCTGTGTTGCCGTTCTCAAATCGCCTGACGCCTTGATTTCGCTGAACGACTCCAAGAAACTGACCCGCCCCAAGCGCGAAGCTATGTTCGAAGCGGTGAAGGAGGCTTGCGCCTGCTATGCCATTGCCAGTGCCAGCGTTGCCGAAATTGATGAAATCAATATTCTAGAGGCTGACTTTTTGGCCATGCGCCGCGCCTTGCAGGCTCTGGGAATGCCTGGTATTCAGGAATCTGCCCCCCAGATCCCCATTGAAGTCAAGGGTTCCTTCGCTGAGGTTTCATCCCTCTCGTCTATATTAGTAGCAGTAGACGGTAACTTGAAGATCCGAGGTATTCCTCAGGATAACCAGCTGCCTATTGTAAAGGGTGACGGCCGTGTTGCCAGTATATCTGCCGCTTCTATCCTGGCGAAGGTGTTCCGTGACCGTTACATGGATGACCTGGAGAAGAAATATCCGGGTTATGGCTTCGACAAGCATGCTGGGTATGGTACCAAGGCTCATCTTGATGCGATCCGAAAGCTTGGCTATACCCCTGAACACCGCATGAGTTTCCATCCCAAGTCTTTGCAGTTGGAACTTCCGTTATAATTTTTATTTGTAAAAGTTTGACTTTTATTTGTTTTGACGGACCCATTTATTTTGTAAGAAATTGTAAATGTTGGGTCTTGGCACCTTCTTTTTTGTATTTTCTCTTTAATTTGTGGTGAAAACTGACATTTTGCCATGGTTTTATGTCTTAATGAAGATGTAAAACTTAAAAAATTTCTATCTTATTGATAGTCAAAGATTTATGTAATCCTTTTTTATGAAGGGAGGCTATTTTGAATAACTCAGTTCCTCTGTTTCAAATGATTGCCCAGTCGGACATCGCTACCATTGTTGTGCTCTGCATTCTTGCAGTCATGTCCTTGGGTTCCTGGGGCATTATTCTGGTCAAGTATGTGGTGAACAAGAAGAATCAGCGGGCCAATGTGGTGTTCTTCCGCAAGTTCATTAACGTTCAGCAGTTTGTGGAACTGCAGACCCTGTGCGAAACCGCCGACGAAAGTGCCCTGAAGAGCCTTACTTCCGAAGTACTTAAGGAAGCTTCCAAGTTCAGTAACTTCGTGAGTTATGACTCCATCCAGCACCGCGCGTCCTTGCTGGAAGATACCATCCAGCGTTCTATCGAAGGTCTGCGCCTGGCCGAAGACCGCTATCTGAGCTTCCTGGCAACCTGCTCCAACCTGGCTCCCTTCTTCGGACTGCTGGGTACGGTCTGGGGCATTATGGTGGCCTTCTTCCAGATCGGTCAGCACGGTTCTGCCGACTTGACTGTGGTGGCTCCCGGTATCGCTATGGCTTTGATTACTACGGTTGGCGGCCTTGTGGTGGCTATTCCCGCATCTGCCGGCTACAACTACTTTACCTCCCATAACGGTCAGAACGAAATTTCCTATTACAACTTTGGTTCCCAGGTGCTGAGCTTATTCAAGCGCGGTGACTTGCTGGCTCTTGAAGAAGTGGCCGGCTAGGAGGCGTCGTGAAGCGCAGTCGCGGTAAAGAACTTAAGCAGGAAATGAACCTGACGAACATGATTGATATCGTGTTCGCCATCTTGATCGTGTTCATTATTTCTGCTCCCCTCATGAGCCAGGGTGTCAAGGTGGACTTGCCCAAGGCCGAGGCTCCGACTATGGAGCAGGAAAAACTTTTGAAGGTTTCCATCACCAAGAAGGAAGAAATCTACATCGCAGACATGATGGTGGATTTCCATAGTTTCAACAACGTGTTCAAGTCTTTGTGGAATGGGGAAATGGCTGTGGTCATTAACTCCGACGAAGAAGTGAAGTACGGCCTTGTGATGAAGGTGGTGACCCAGGTGCAGAAGCTGGGCGTTACAAAGCTTGGCTTCTTGACCATGAACCCGAAAGAAAAACCGGGTAAAAGGTAAGGATTATTTTAGTGAGCGAACGTAAGGAACAAATCCGCTACTTCTCTAGCGAAGGCGATGGAATGATGGTGCGAATCATCATTTGCGCCGTTGTGTTCCATATGGTGATCGCAGGAATTTGTATTGGTATTCACTTTGTGAATTTCAAGCAGGAACCGGAACCCATTCCCGTGTTCGAGATGGTGCAGGTGCAACAGCCTACGAAGGCTCGCCCCAGACCGCCTCGTCCTAAGCCCCCAGAAATTCCGCCTGATCCGCCTAAGGAACAGCCTAAGCCCGACGTGAAACCTAAGCCTGAGCCGAAGCCCAAGGTAAATAAGGAACTTCCGCCGGACATCAAACCCGAAGAAGAAAAGAAGCCGGAACCCGAGCCGGAAGAAAAACCGGAACCGCAGCCGGAACCGGAACCCGAGCCGGAGCCGGTAGATGACTTTGACGTGGATGACCTGGATTTGCCGGCCGCTGTAGAAGCGCCCAGCTTGAATCCTGTGGGTTCTGTTGACATGGACCCGTTGATGCAGGTCTACCTGGAACAGCTGAAACGCATTATCATGGCGAACTTCAATCCTCCCAATAGTTTGTCTGTGAAGAAGAGCGTGAAGACCACGGTGCAGTTTACCATTGACCGTTTTGGTGGCATTACTGGAATTACGCTGAAGCGTTCTTCGGGTAACAAGACCTGGGATCATTTGTCTGTTCGTGCGGTCTCGATTTCCAAGGCTCCGGAGCTTCCGCTTAATTTTAGAGCTCCCAGCTTGACGTTGCATTTTAACTTTACGCCGAATTAATATAGAGGTGTGATCGGATATGATTGAAAAAATCAAGGCTATCTCTAAGTTTCTGTCCTGGGCTCTGGTACTGTTCTTTGCGTACCTGCTGTTTTCCCCGGTCGCAAGCTTTGCTGCCATTGATACCATTGCGGTAGACGTTGGTATTTCGGTGTTCAAGACTATGCCCATTGGCATTGTGCCTTTTACCGAAACCAAGGGTGCCATTGAGTGGATCGAGGAAAAACCTCATCAGATCATTACCCGAGATGCAGAACTCTCTGGACGTTTCGAAGTGATTGCTTCTGACAAGTTCAACTTGGCCTTGTTCAGTAAGAATCGTGCCAAGCACTACATTACCGGTAAGGTGACTCCGGCTGAAGGTGGCAAGCTCCGTCTGGAATGCTTCCTTTATGTGGCTCAGACCAAGGACATGATGCTGGGCGAAGCCTATACTATCAGTCAGCAGGACCTTCGCCGTGCCATGCACAAGTTCTTTGACCAGGTCATTTACCGTTTGTGGGGCGAACGTGGTGTTGCCTCCACCAAGCTGGCCTATGTATCCAAGATCGATGGAGTCAAGCAGGTTGTGGTTTCTGACTACGATGGTTTCCATCGTTCCCAGATTACTCGCGATACGACCATCAGCATGATGCCTGTATGGACCCGCGGCAATAAGGGCTTGATCTTTGTGAACTTCCAGACTCACCGCCCCAAGCTTTATTCCAAGACGTTTGGCGGACCTATTAAGTCTTTGTTCCCTCATCTAGATCAGACGTATAGTCCTGCTGTAAATCCCAAAACTGGCGAATTACTTTTCTCCAGTACCGTAGACGGTAAGACGGATCTGTATATCGGTAATCCTGAAACGGGGAAGGCCAGGAAGTTTGCCTATCTGAAGAGTAACCAGACAAGCCCCGCCTGGAGCCCCTTTGCCAGCGAAGTCCTGTTTACCAGTGACCGTGGCGGTGGACCTCAGATTTTTGTGATGGGCAAGGATGGCAGCGATATGCGCCGCGTGACTTTCATGGGCCGTTACAATGAACGTGCCAGCTGGTCTCCTGAAGGGGATCGCATTGCCTATACTTCCATGGATAATGGCAAGATGAATATTTATACCTGCGCCCTGGATGGCTCTGACATTGTACAGCTGACCAACAACGCAGGCAACAACGAGCATCCCACCTGGTCTCCCGATGGTAAGCTCATCGCTTTCGCAAGTAACCGCAGCGGAAGCTATCAGATTTATATCATGAGGAAGGACGGATCCAACGTGACCCGTATTACCAACTCCGGCGAAAACACCGCGCCTACCTGGTCCTTCTTCTATGAAGACGATAATAAACAATAAACAAAAGAAGGTGCAAAATGAAGAACTTCGTTAAACTCGCCCTGGTGGTTACTACCGCCTCCCTCGCCCTTGTCGCTTGCTCCAAGAAGCAGCCCCCTGTAACGGATCCCGCTGCAGAACAGGCTCCCGCTGCAGAAGCAGCTCCCGCTGTTGAATCTGCTCCCGTGAACCAGGATTCCCTGGCTGCAGAACAGGCTCGCCTTGAAGCTGAACGCCTTGCTGCAGAACGTGCCCGCCTTGAAGCAGAACGTGCCCGTCTGGAACAGCTGATCAACCAGATCATGAGCGAAGACGTCTACTTTGACTTTGACCGTTCCGAACTGACTGAAAAGGCTAAGGAATTGCTGGCTCAGGTTGGCGAACTCCTGATCAAGGAAGAACGCTTCACCATCACTATCGAAGGCCATACCGATGCTCGCGGTACCGAAGATTACAACTTTACCCTGGGTGCAAAGCGCGCCATGAAGGTGAAGGAATTCCTGGCTGCTTACGGCATCGACAACAAGCGCATGGAATCTGTTAGCTACGGTAAGGAAGCTCCCAAGGCTGAAGGTTCCTCTGAAGAAGCCTATTCTCAGAACCGTCGCGCTAACTTCCGCGTGAATATTAAGGACTAGAGCCGGGTGTCGCGAGCAAGCTTGCTTGCTCATGATTGAGGCCAATGAATAATGTGGACTTGAACGTTTATTTTTCGCTGGTTTTATAGCGAGGTGTATATGAAACGATTGGCTTTGGGTATTGCTGTTGTCGCGCTGGCACTCACTGGCTGTAGTCAGGTGACCATGCTCCGCACTCAGGAAATGAAGGCTGTTGGCACGGACGTGCAGACTACCGTGCAGAAGAATGCTGCCTATACCGTAGAAACTCTGGGCGCTCAGAATGATTCCCTGCGTGCAGAACTGGACTCGGCTTTGGCTCGTCTGGAAGCGGCCTCCCTGGCTCAAAAGCGTATGCAGGCTGAAATTACCATGCTTTCTCGTCGAGTGTCCGACGAATCTGAACGCAATGACTCTAGACAGGAAGAAATTCTGTATCGTCTGGACATGCTGTTGGGTAAGTCTGACAAGATCCTTGCCAAGAAGGTTGTGGTCAGCGGCGCTCCGGCTCCTGTTTCTATGGACAGCCTGGAACGCGAAGCTGAAAAGCTTGTGGAAGCGGAAGCCATGTTCAATACTGCCCGCAGCGACTATCACCGTAGCGAATATAAGCTGGCCTACTCCGGCTTTAAGCAGGTCTATGAACAGATGAAGACCGGCGAACTTGCCGAAAATTCTCTGTACTGGATGGCTCTCTGCCTGATTGAAGTAAATCAGATGGATAAGGCCAAGAAGGTTTTCGCCCGTATGTCCGAAGCATTCCCCGATGGTCAGAAGACTTGCCCGGCGATGTTCAAGCTGGCTAGCATCTACAGCGATGAATGCGATATCGATATGCAGAAGCAGTATCTGCAGAAGATTCTTTCTAACAAGTCTTGCGAAACTACCGGCGAGTTCGAACAGGCCGCCGAAATGCTCCAGGAAATCCTGGAAAAGGAAGACAAGGTTAAGGAAGGCGCTCCTGTAGAAGCTTGCGTGCCTAAGGAAGTACCCCTGGAAGCTCAGCCCGTTGCGGAAAAAGCACCTGCCGCAGCCCCCGCTGACCCCTCCGCCGCTCCTGCCGTAGAATCCGCAAATCCCGCCGCGGCCCCCGCACCTGCTGCCCCCGCTGCAAATCCGTAGAATTTTACCTACATAAAAATGAAAAAAGTCCGACGCAGCCCGCTGCGCCGGATTTTTTTTGCCTTAAGGTTTTGAATGGGGTGCGGAAGTGGAATTCGCGTGTGTGGGAGTTTTTTTTCGGGGTTTACTAACCTAATGTCGAATGTAAGAAAGTTTGGTTAGTAAGAAATTAGTTTATATATAGTGTTTTCTTGAAAATTGGAATATATATACTAACCAAACATCGTTTTTTTGTCAATTTGGTTAGTAAGACAAAAACAAAAAACCTCTTCCGTTGGGAAAAGGTATTCGTTTTTTACTAACCAAACGGCGCCTTTGGACCAATTTGGTCAGTAATTTGGTCAATTGGGTGAATGAATCAAGGGTGGAATAGCTCCTCCCTTGCATCATTATCAGAAATTATCGTCTTCTTCGTCGTCGGAGTGACGGATCACTACGCCGCCGATCTTAGCGACTTTATTTTCGAAGTCTTCGTAACCGCGGTCCAGATGGTACACGCGGCTGACGGTACTTTCGCCTTCGGAAATGAATGCGGCCAGAACCAGTGCGGCTGTTGCACGCAGGTCGCTACCCATGATATCGGTACCTTCCAGCTTGGTGCCGCCCTTGATGATGGCGGTGTTGCCGTTCACCTGGATGTCTGCGCCAAGACGCTGCAGTTCTGCCACGTGCTTGAAGCGGTCGTTGTAGACTGTATCCTGGATGGTGCTGTTGCCCGGGATGGAAACGAGAGTTGCCATCAGCGGAGCCTGCATGTCGGTGGGGTAGCCGGGGTAGGGGAGGGTGGTGACGTTGATAGGCTTCAGTTCTACGCCGCGGGCGTCAACCTGAGCCCAGTCGTTGCCCACTTCCACCTTGCAGCCCATATCGCGGAAGGCGTCCAGGGTGCTGGCGATATGTTCGGGGAAGACCTTGGTGACCTTGATGCATCCGCGGGTGATGGCGGCTGCGCAAAGGAAGGTGCCTGCTTCGATACGGTCGGGAATGGTAAAGCACTTGCCCGGACGGAGAGCTTCCACGCCCTGCACGGTAAGGGTGCGGGTTCCGCGGCCCTGGATCTTGGCACCCATGGAGTTGAGGAAGTCCACCAGGTTGTCAATTTCGGGTTCAAGGGCGGCATTCTGAAGAACGCTGGTGCCCTTGGCGAGAGTGGCTGCCATCAACACGTTGACGGTGGCGCCTACAGAAGAAATGGGGAAGTTGAAGTTACCGCCGGGGAGACGTCCTTCACAGGTTGCTTCTACATAACCGCGGGTCAATGTGATTTTTGCACCTAGGGCTTCAAGACCCTTCAAATGCAAGTCCACGGGGCGGGGGCCCCAGGCGCATCCACCGGGGAGAGAAACGCGGCAACGTCCGAAGCGGGCCACCAGAGGTCCCAACACATAGAAGCTGGCGCGCATAGTCTTTACCAGTTCGTAGGGGGCTTCCAGATGGTCGGCACCGCGGGTGTCGATTTTAAGCTGGTGGGATTCACCGCTGATACGGCAACCGATAACGCGGAGCACGTCAGACATGGTCTTCATGTCTTTCAGGTGGGGGACGTTTGTAATTTCGGAAACGCCGTCGGCCAGGAGAGCGGCTGCCATCACGGCAAGCACGGCATTCTTTGCGCCGGAAATTTCGACTTCACCTTCGAGAGGTTTTACCGCCTGGTGAACTTCAAAACGATACATATAAACTATTTCTCCTGATCGTCGTCGGGACGAACTTTGATTTTAACACTTGTGTCGTGAACCACGTAGGTTCTTGCAATCCAGTCATGAAGGGATCTGCGCTTGGGGTCAATCATGACCACCAGATAGCCGATGCCGTAGAACATCAAGGTGAACTGGGTGAAAAGGCTTGCCACATAACGCAATGTGCTGAGAACCCAGCTAACCTTTGCGATTCCGCTGACGGTACTGATGCTGTAGGCGGGTTCCACATGGATCTTGAACAACTTCTTGCCGGGGGTGGCGGACTTTATTGCGGTAAAGACGATGAAGTAAATGCCCTGCACGATACCCCAGATGGATAGGAACAGATGGGTGCCGGGGGCTTCCAGGATCTTGCTCATGGCGTCTTCGGCGGTGGGGTCTGCGATGTAGGCGTTCATTGCTTCGGAAATGGCGTTCAGGTCGGCCAGCTGCATTGCGCTCAGGACCATGAGGATGACGATTCCGAATGCAGAAAGGATGAGGTTGTCGACAAAATAGGCGGCGGCGCGGACGAAGAATCCGGCGTAGCGCTTGGAGGCCTTATGTTCTGCCAGGATGGCTTCTAGGGCTGCCTTGATTTGCTCTTCGTCGGAAAGGACGGAACCTTCTGCGGATTCCCCCTTTTCAAAAAGGTTAGCATTGTTCTTTGCTTCTTCCGTATCTTCCCAGCGGACCCAGTCCTTCATACCTGAGTGCCATACCAGAGTCTGGGGCTTTACCGTTTCGGATTTGACAAGATCCATTAATTCATCGATAGAATAAGGACCCTTGCGCCTGTCTCCGTCGGTTATGCTTTCATCAATATAATACCAAATCATACTGGGTACAATGTAGCAAAAAAAGCGGATATTGTCGGGCGTAGTAGGGAAGCCGAAATTTTGAAAAAAAACTAAATTGGGGGCTTATGATGAATTTTAAGGTTGGCCAACGCTACGTAAGTCAATCGGAACCTGCTCTGGGACTCGGCATAGTCACGGAAGTTCAGGACCGTATTGTGAAGATTTCTTTCCCTGCTGTGAATGATGTTCGTCTTTACCGTTCCATGGGTGCCCCGGTGGACCGTTTCCTGCTTGCCGTGGGTGAAACTGCGAAGAGCGAAAAGGGTGTTTCCTTTACGGTGGAAAATGTGGTGGAAGTGGATGGGCTGGTGGTCTATGAAGGTCGCGCCGGTCGTTCCATGAAGGAATCCGAACTGAATGGCAAGATTTCCATTGCTAGGCCCGCCGACTTGTTCCGTGCCCTGCAGGAAAACCGCATTTCCGATAGCGACCAGTTCCTCCGCCGCGAACAGTCCATGAAGCTGTATTGCAAGTGGCAGTCTTCGCCGGTACGCGGTATGATTGGCCCCCGTGTAAGCCAGATTCCCCACCAGTACTATCTGTGCCAGCGCGCCTGTTCCAGCTCCGCTCTGCCCCGTCTGATGCTTTCTGACGAAGTGGGCCTGGGTAAGACTATCGAAGCCGGCATGATCTGGCATGCCCTGAAGGCCCGCGGACGCGTGACCCGTACCTTGGTGATTGTTCCCGAAACTCTGAAGCATCAGTGGCTGGTGGAAATGAAGCGCCGCTTCAACCATCTGTTTACTTTGGTGGATGAAGGCTACCTGAAGGGCTTGTTTGTGGCTGACGAAGACGATAAGCCCAATCCGTTCTCCCAGGCCAACGACATCATCTGTTCCATCGACTTCTTGATCAAGCAGCCGGCCCTGATCGAAGACTTGCTGAAGGTCAAGTGGGACATGACCATTATCGATGAAGCTCACCACCTGGTTTGCGAAGATGGATTTACCAGCCACGAATACTTGCTGGCCAATGCGGTGATCCAGCGCTCCAAGGGTGTGTTGCTCTTGACCGGTACTCCGCTGCAGTTCCATCCGGAATCCCAGTTTAACCGACTGAAGATGTTGGACCCGGTCCGCTTTGCGGATTACAATAATTTTATCAAGGATCAGGATGCGTACCGCAAACTGGTGAATGAACTGAACAAGTTGCCTACCGATCCTGGTCAGCAGATGAGCTGGGACGACCTGAACGAAATTGTTCCCAAGAAGTCCATGATCCGCCCCTGGCTTGAACAGGAAAGCGCCAAGTCCATGTCTGCCGATGAATGGATCCGCCGTATCGTGGATGCCGTGGGTACTGGCTCCGTGGTGTTCCGCAATACCCGTAAGGGCGTGGGCGGATTCCCCAAGCGCGTGTTGGACGAAATCCCGTTGGAACCTAACGAACGTTATCGCGAAATGGTGAACGTGGCTGCCGAGAACGACCTGGATATGTCTACGGACATTCAGGAAAACGGTTTGCTTTGCACCAGCTACTCCGATGCCTGGTGCATGGACGAACGCTATGTGTGGTTGAAGCAGTTCCTGAAGGAACATAAGGACGACAAGGTCCTGCTGATTTGCGAATCCATTCAGGTGGTTCTTGCTCTTGAGACCTTGCTGACGGAATACATGGGCGAAGGCGCCTTCTCCATGTTCCATGAAAATATGACCATCATGGCCCGCGATAAGGCCGCCGCAAACTTTAGCCGTGAAAACGGCGCTAACCTTCTGATCGCTTCTGAAATAGGTTCCGAAGGCCGTAACTTCCAGTTTGCCCATCACTTGATCTTGTTTGACTTGCCGCTGGACGCTTCCTTGGTGGAACAGCGTATCGGTCGACTGGACCGCATTGGCCAGACTGAAAACATTATCATCCATGTGCCTTACGTAAAGGGTTCCGGTCAGGAAGTCATGTTCCGCTGGTACCACAACGGCTTGAATGCTTTCGGCACTCCCATGATGAGCGGTGGCGAACTGTTCCTGAAGTACACCGACGAGTTGATTGCCGCCTTGGCAGAACCCCAGGAATTCCTGCAGCACTTCATGGACAATGTCATTCCCCAGGTGAAGAAGGATTGCGACACCATGCGCAAGAACATCGAGAAGGGGCGTGACCGCTTGCTGGAATTCAACTCCCGCAATCCGGCGAAGGCAAAGGAAATTACCGACGAAATCCAGCGCGTGGATGCTGAACCTGAACTTGAAACTTTGGTGTTCTCTTCGTTGATGAACCGCGGACTTGAAATTGAAAAGAGCAAGATTCCGGGTTGCTATGTGGTGACCATGGGAACTCAGGTGGAAGCCGGTTCTGTGCCGGGGATGCCCGAATCTGTGGGCGGTGTGCCTGGTAGCAGTGGCGGTGGCGGACGTGTGGTCCAGAATGTGGGCGACTTCTCTGAAGGTGGTGGCGGTGACGAAGATGCTCGTTACTCCGATGCCTCCAGCCTGACCGTTACCTTTGACCGTAATGTAGCCATGATCCATGACGAAGTGGATTTTGTTAGCTTGGAACATCCGCTGTCTCAGGGTGTGATTGACTTTGAAACTACTTTGGACAATGGCGCTGTGTCTTGCAATATGTGGCAGAACTCCGGTATGCGCGGCCTGCTCATGCAGTACAACTTTGCTGTAGACTTCTCCATTTCTGAAGAATGGGGCGTGTCTGACATTGCGGGTCCCAAGTACATTAGCGTTCTGGTGAACCCCAATGGCGAAGACTTGTCTAGCAAGCTTGAAGATCTTGCCAAGGCTACCTTTAAGGATGTGGCCGTGCCTCAGGGAAATCCGGCTGTGAACATGACTCTGAAGTACTTTGGTAAGGAAGGCTTGGCTATTGCCCGTCGTGAGGTGACTGCCAAGGCTAAGGAACTTGCCGAACAGGCTGCAGAAGCTGTGGAAGCTCGTGCCGAACAGGAATACCAGCGCATGAACCACTTGCTGACTATGCGTGGCAAGGCTGGCAACAACGAACAGTTGAAGCAGCTCCGCAAGAATGCCCAGGAATGGAAGAAGATTATTTCTAACCCGCAGCTCCGCCTGGATGCCATCCGCCTACTGGTCTGCAGATAATAGGTATGAGGAATGAGGTCGGGCCTTGCGGCCCTCTGAGGCATGAGGTCAACCGGGAAAGAATTTTGAGAGATGTAAAGAGATTTGTAATTTAACCTGAAAGCGAGCGACGCGAGCGACCTGATACCTCAAAGCGAACGTAGTGAGCGACCTGAAAACTGAAAGCACCAAAGGTGCGACCTGAATATGAGTGAATTAAGAAAGAACATTTTGAATGAAGCCCACCGCATTGTGGTAAAGATTGGTTCCCGCATTCTGGTGGATTCCGAAAAGGGTGGCGTCCGTACCCGCTATATCCAGAAGCTGGCTGATTCCGTTGCCCGCCTCATGGAAGCCGGCAAGGAAGTGGTGATTGTGACTTCCGGTGCTGTGGGTACCGGCATGAGTCAGCTGGGCTATAAGGAAAAGCCTACGGTCATTGCTGAAAAGCAGGCTTGCGCTGCAGTGGGTCAGATTGACTTGATGTACGCCTACCGCGAAATGTTCCGCTGGTGCCAGCTTTCTGTGGGCCAGATTCTTTTGTCTGCAGATGACTTCCGCGATCGCGGCCGTTACAAGAACTTGCAGAACACCATCAAGGCCATGCTTGCCCGTAAGATTGTTCCTATCATCAACGAGAACGACTCCCTGGCTGTGGCTGAAATCAAGGTGGGCGATAACGATAAGCTGTCTTCTGACGTGGCCCTGTTCCTGGATGCAGACTTGCTGCTGATCTTTACGGACGAAGACGGTCTCTTTGACGATAATCCCAAGAAGAATCCCAATGCCCGCCTGCTGCGTTTCGTTCCCGAAATTACTCCCGCTGTTCTCGCTCTGGCTGGTAAGCCCGGCGAAGCCGGTTCTGCTGTAAGTACCGGCGGTATGCGCAGTAAGCTTGAAGCTATCCGTAATGTAACCAAGAGCGGCTGCAATGCGTTCCTGGCTTGCGGTATGCGCGTGCTTCCCCACGAAGTGATTCTCGAACAGGCTGAAGGTACTTTATTTGTAGGCTCCAAGAAAAAGTTGAACAGCCGTCAGCGTTGGCTCAGCTTTATTACCACTCCCCGCGGAAGTGTCGTGGTGGACGAAGGTGGCGTAAAGGCCTTGCGCGAAAAGCATTCCAGCCTGCTGCCCGTTGGTGTTGTCGCTGTGAAGAAACATTTTGACAAGGGCGACCTTATTGAAGTCCTGAGCGAATCTGGCGAAGCTGTGGCCCGCGGTGTCGCAAAGTTCGATAGTGAAACTTTGAAGCTTGTACTCCACAAGAAGACTTCCGAAATCCATGCCTTGCTGGGTAAGGACGTTGCCGACGAACTGGTTCACAAGAACGACCTGGTGGTGTTTTAATAAGAGAGTTGAATTATGGCAGAAGATCAGAACTTAGACGAATTGGCCGAAGAATCGGCGGAACTCCCGAAAGTTGAAAGTCAGGAAGATCTGGCTCGCATTATCCAGGCATTGGTTTTTGCCTCTACTGATGTGGTGACTTTGAAGAAGCTTCGCGAAATCCTGGGCGACTTCCTGGATGCTCGCCTAGTGTCTGACGCACTTATTGCTGCCAACGATTCCCTGAACAAGATCAATTCACCTTTTGAAATTGTGGAACAGGCCGGTGGTTATCGCTTCCGTACTCGCGCCAAGTATTATCCTTGGGTCCGCAAGTTGTTCCCCGAAGCAAATGCCCGCCGCTTAAGCCAGGCTGCACTTGAAACTCTCGCTGTGATTGCTTACCAGCAGCCCATTACCAAGGCGGCCATTGAACAGGTTCGTGGCGTGTCTTCTGTAGATGGCCCGATCCGTAACTTGCTGGATAAGGGTTTCATCGCCCTGGGTTCCCGCGCCGAAACTGTGGGTAACCCTTACACCTACGTGACCACCCAGGAATTTATGAAGTACTTCGGAATCAACCGCATTCCCGAAGACTTGCCCCGCCTCCGCGAATTTAGCGAACTTCTGGAAGCCGGCGCCCTGGTGCCTCAATACGCCAAGCCTGAATCCATTGCCAACGATGAACCTCAGGAACCTGAGGATAATCCGGATCAGGTTGAACTTTCTATGGGAGATCTGTAATGGCCTGCACTCCTTTAATGCAACAGTATTACGATATCAAGGCCCAGAATCCGGGCTGTATTCTGTTCTTTAGAATGGGTGACTTCTTTGAACTTTTTGAAGAAGACGCTGTTATCGCCTCCAAGATTTTAGGCATTACCTTGACCAGCCGCAATAACGGTGCATCTGGAGCCACACCCCTTTGCGGATTCCCTCACCACGCCGCTGAACGTTACGTTCCCAAGATGGTGGCCGCAGGCTATCGAGTGGCTATCTGTGAACAGGTCGAAGATCCTAAACTGGCCAAGGGTATCGTCAAGCGCGACATTGTTGAAATCATCAGTGCCGGTACCGCTATGAACGAAGCTAACCTGGATGCTAAGGAAGCAAATTACCTTTGCGCCTACATCCCTGCGAAGGCTGCCGTTGCGGAAACCGTCGACGGAAAGTGTGCCGACTTGGCCGCCTTTGCCATCGCCGATGTGACTACCGGTTATTTGGCCACAAGTAAAAGTTCCATTCAGGCTTTTGAATGTGAATTCTGCCGCCGCATGCCCAAGGAAATCGTTGTTCCCGAAGGAACCGTGATTCCCGATGGTGTCATGGATTTGGTAAAGTCCGAAAATATTCTGGTGACTGAACTGCCCGCTTTCCAGTTCGGTGAAGAGGCTGCCCGCGATACGCTGTTTAGCCATTTCAAGGTGGAAGCTCTGGATGGCCTTGGTCTTGATGGCCGCCCCGAAGAAACTTCTGTGACTGGGGCCATGCTCCAGTATTTGATGTTCCAGAAAAAGTCTGAGCTGTCTCATTTTACGGCTCTGGAAATTTTGAATCTGGATGACTACATGACATTGGATCCGTCCACCTTGCGTAACCTGGAACTGGTGCGCCCGCTGAACGCCGATGACATGAGCAGCACCCTTTGCTATGTGCTGGACTTTACCGTTACTGCCATGGGTGGTAGAACTTTGAAGGACTGGGTGAGCCATCCGCTGATTTCTGTAGACCGCATCAAGGCTCGCGAAGAAGCCGTCGATGAACTGGTGAACAATCCGGTAGCCCTTGACGAGTTGAAGGAATCTCTCACTTCTATTCTGGATATGGAACGCCTGATGGGCCGCGTAGGCTCTGGCCGTGCCAATGCCCGTGACCTTGCGGGTATGGGCCGCTCCCTTTCTCAGGCCGCCAAGGTGGCCGATGTTCTGGAAGGTTTGCGTTCTCCCATTTTCGAACCCATGCGTGAGGCTTTGATCCGCGCCCAGGGCAGGGGAGAGGAACTTCTCAACCAGTTTAACGAAGACTTGCCCTTGACTGTCCGCGAAGGCGGCATGATCCGCGAAGGCGCCAATGCAGAACTGGACGCCATGAATGCTGACATTAAGGATAGACGTCAGTGGATTGCGTCCCTTGAAACTCGCGAAAAGGAACGTCTTGGAATTCCCAGTCTTAAGGTGGGCTACAACAAGGTTTTCGGTTACTACATCGAAGTGACCCGCGCCGCCATGGCCAAGGCCACCAATCCTATTCCCGACGAATATATCCGTAAGCAGACTACGGTGAATGCCGAACGTTACATCACTCCGGAAATGAAGGAATGCGAATCCATCATCAGCAATGCCGAAGTGAACATTCACGCTCTGGAATACAAGATTTTCTGCGAACTCCGCGACCGCGTCAACTCCTGGCGTGCAGAACTTCAGGAAATCGCCAACGCCATTGCCCGCGTGGATACGCTTTACAGTTTTGCCCGCGCCGCCCGCAAGTACAACTATGTTTGCCCTGAAGTCTTTGAAGGTTCCGGCATCGAAATCAAGGGTGGTTTCCATCCGGTGATCGTTGCGGTAAATCCTGACCTGGATTTCATCAGCAACGATGTAACGCTTTCTCCCGAGGCGACCCGGCTGATGCTGATTACTGGCCCCAACATGGCCGGTAAATCAACTTACCTGCGTCAGACTGGCTTGATTGTCCTGATGGCACAGATCGGTTGCTTTGTGCCTGCGGAAAGTGCCCGCATTGGCGTTGTGGACCGTATCTTTACCCGCGTAGGTGCCAGCGACCGCCTGAGCCGAGGCCTTTCTACCTTCATGGTGGAAATGATCGAGACTGCGAACATCCTGCGTAACGCCACCGCCCACAGCCTGGTGCTGCTTGACGAAATCGGCCGCGGTACCAGTACCTTCGACGGTCTCTCCATCGCCTGGGCCATCGTGGAGACTTTGCACGACGAGCCGGCCCGCGCTGCCCTGACGCTCTTTGCAACTCACTACCACGAATTGACTGGCCTGGTGGAAGACCTTGAACATGCTGGCAACTACCAGGTGGCCGTTCAGGAAAAGGGCGATAAACTCTTGTTCCTCCATAAGATTCTCGAAGGGGCTTGCGACTCTAGCTACGGTATCCATGTGGCAGAAATGGCAGGCCTTCCCAATAACGTGCTGCGCCGTGCCCGCAAGATCTTGCTCCGCCTAGAAAAGCACAAGATCGACCCCAGCGACGAAGCCGCCAACAAGAAACTGAAGGAAAAGCCCCAGGTGGACCTGTTTGCAACCCCTGTAGACGAATCCGCCCAGCTTCTGAAGGAAGAAATCCGCCGCCTCCGCCCCGAAGAAATGACCCCCATGCAGGCGCTCCAATACCTGATGGACATGAAGGACCACTACGGGAAATAGCGTAGAGCGTAAAGGTTAAAGGGAAAAGGTTTTTGCATATCCTGCAAACACCTTTTCTTTTACAAAGAATGTGTGGCAACTGAAAAAATTGCTATTAGTTGTTGTATGATCGATTTCGCTGCATTACAGGACTACGTTTTCGAGGATCGGGTTTACGATTCCAATATCCACGGATTGGCCCATTGGCGCCAGGTGGAGTTTAACGGACTTTTGTTAGCTAAAAAGACCAAGGCCGATGTCACTGTGGTTCGTCTGTTTGCGCTCTTTCATGATTCCAAGCGGGAAAGTGACGGCTACGATAGCAAGCATGGCGGCCGCGGGGCTGAATTTGCTCTAAAATGTCGCGAAGAAAAACTGTTCGAAATTACGGACGAACAGTTTGAAAAACTGTATCACGCCTGCAAGCACCATACTACGGAACGTAGTAGCGGTGACCCGACGATCGATACTTGCTACGATGCCGACCGTCTGGATTTGGGCCGCGTAGATTTTCTTTTGGATCCACAAAAAATGGCGACCTCGGCGGGCGCCCTTATTGCAACCAAATCCCGCAAGGAAAACGTTCCGACGCAAAAAATGCGAGATTGGTTGCTTCGATTTGAATTCTAGTTACTTTTCAATCCAGCCGTAGCGACCTTCGAACTTGGTTTCGCTCTTGATCACCTGGAAAGTACAGCTGACTTCTACGCCGGCGTTCTTGGGCAGGGCGGCCACACCTACTGCGGTGCGGGCGTGCTTGCCGTTATCACCCAGAATCTGTACGGCCAGTTCGCTGGCTCCGTTCAAAATTGCGGGCTGTTCCTTGAATTCCGGGTTAGACTGCACAAAGCCCTGGAGCTGAACCAGCTTCAAGGTTTCGCCGTCCTGCAGTAAGCTCATGGCGGCGGCAAGGTTGTTCAGCAGGCAGATGGCTGCGCCTTCCTTGGCCTTTTCCGGAGAAAGGGCGTCGGGCACAATGCCGGTGTATGCAGAAAAATCACCGTTCACGGAGGGCAGCTGGCCCGACACGAAAATCACATCGCCTGCACGAGTGGCGGGTACGTATGCGGCCAGAGGGGCTGCAACGGCGGGAAGGGTCAAACCCAGTTCTTCGACTTTCTTAACGATGTTCTGCATAAGGATCTCCTTGACTTTTACCTCTAAATAATACAAACTTTCCTTTTCTGAGTTTTTCTTTTTCTTTATAAAGTTTGCTTTTTTTTATTTGCGGTTCCCCATAAAAAACTCATAGAAAAAGGCGAATCTTTCGATCCGCCTTTTCTATAGCTCTTGTTGTAGGAATACCCAGAAGATTTACTTCTTGGTGCCTTCCATCAGTTCGATGGCCAACTTCTTCATGTTGGTGAAGTCCCACTTGCCGGAACCCAGCTTGGGGATGCTGTCCACCTTGAATACGGAACCGGGGATCATAAGGGGCGGGATGCCGGACTTACGGATGTTGCGGGATAGTTCTTCGACGTCGAACTGGCCGTTTACCAGCAGCACGATTCGTTCGCCCTTCACGGAGTCAGGAACTGCGGTGACTGCGAATTCCATGCCTTCCAGGAGCTTGGTTTCGGCGAGGCGCAATTCCACGGCGGTCAGGGAAATCATTTCACCGCCCAGCTTGGCAAAGCGGCTGTAGCGACCGAGAATCTGTACGAATCCGTCGGGAGTGTGGGTGCCCTTGTCGCCGGTCTTGTACCAGCGGCGGCCATCCTTTTCGAAGACCACGCTTGCGGTCTTTTCGGGATCCTTCAGGTAACCCTTCATGACCTGGGGACCGCTGACCACGATCATGCCCTCTGCGGTGGGTTCCAGGAATTCGTTGGTTTCGGGATCGATAATGGCGGTGATGGAACCAGGGATGCCGAGGCCGATACTGGAGGTATCGTTGCACTTGCCCATGGTCAGGAAGTCATCCAGCAACACGTTGGGTGCGTTCAGGGTGGCCAAGGGGGAGAGCTCGGTACAACCGTAAGCTTCGTAGATGTCCTTGCCGAATTTCAGCTTGAAGGCTTCGCGCATTTCGGGGCGGAGCTTTTCGGCACCGGCCACGATGTAACGCAGGGAGTCCAGACACATGGGGTGGACCCAGCGGTTGATAACGATGGCGCGCAGGAAGGTGGGGGTACCCATCAGGATGGTAGTCTTGTACTGGGCACAGACGCGAGCCAAAGTCTTGATGTCGGTGGGATCGGGGCAGAGCACCATGGGAACACCGTTCAGCATGGGTGCCATGAAGGTCATGGTAAAGCCGAAGGAGTGGAACAGCGGCAAGAGGCAGGTCATGACATCGCCACGATGCATCTTGATGATGTAGTCCATCTGCTGGGCGTTGGAGACGATGTTCTTGTGGGTCAGCTGAACGCCCTTGGGGGTACCTTCGGAACCCGAACTGAAGAGGATCAAGGCATCGTCGTTAGGCTTTGCGGAAGTAAACCACAGGAACTTGAGCCACTTGGCGGGGAGGAACTTGATCTTTGCGGCATCGAGTATTCTTCCGATGGAACCCAACTTTTCTTCTTCGTCGTCAAGATAGATCATCTTGCAACGGTTGGCGATTTCTTCGAAAGCGGGGTTCTTGCTGGAAAGCTTGGTCAAGAAGGCGCGGGTGGTGACCACCGTAGAAATTTCGGCCTTTTCGATACAACCCAACACAGTGTCTACGGGGGCGGTATAGTTCAGGTTGACGGAGGTCTTGCCAGTGCCGAGAATAGACATGATGCCTAGGGCGGCGTCACGGCTGGTGGGGAGCATAAAGCCGATGTGGCGTTCTCCCTTGGAAACGGAACGGATTTTGCCGCCGAAACGGTGGCAGAGGCGGAGCATGCCGTGGCCGGAAACGTGTTTGCCTGCAGGGTCGATGAGAATGGGACGGTTGCGGCGTTTGCGCATGGCCCTGAACCACAGCGGAACGATGGGCTTGGAGTGATCCATGGCTACGTTCCACACGTCGGCGCTCAGTGCCTGCAAGTCGGCGCGGATCTGTTCTTCGGTTGCCGTTTCGGTCAGAGCCTTGGAGAAGCCTACGCTAACGATGCGGTTGTAATATTGGGGGCGGTTGACGCATTCCGAGGCGTGGCTGTAGCGGCTGCCCCAGAGACCCTGAATATAGAAGGGAATGATCTGTGCGCCGGTATCTTTGACGGCGGCGGAATAATCAAGAGTAAACTTTGAAATAAACGGCGACTTGGAAACTTCACCTTCGGGGAAGATTACCACCACTTCTCCATTGAGCAAGGCCTGACGGATTTCTTCCATGGCGGGCTTGGGATCGCGGCGGTTAATGGGAATCAGGAACTTGCCGTGGAACAGCCAGCGCTGGTACCAGTCCGCAAAGGTATTTCTGTTGCTTGCGATGCGGAGGGGGCGCGGGCTTGCCATCTGGAGTACTGCCCAGTCGATGTAGCTGAAGTGGGGGCCGACTAGAAGGGCGGGGCCACTTTCGGGAATGTTCACGCTTCCCTTTACCATGATACGGTAACGGAAAACATAGCTGAAAGCAAAGCGGAGGCCAGCTCGCAGAAGTGTCATGGGATTACTCCGCAATGTTAGGATGAAGGTGATGATGAACATTACAGACAGAATCAGGAAGCAGTGGTAAATCTGACAGTCGGTAAAGATGAGGAGCAGTGTCTGACCGCCTGTGAGTACTGTAAGAACAATCATCTGGATCATGTTGGATACAGAATGAATTCGTCCTGCCGTGTTGGTCTTGGCCAGATTCTGGGTTGTTGTTCTAAGAATGACAAAGGCGGCACCAGTGCTGATTCCAAGAATGCTGTAGAGGATGCCCTGCAGCCAGTCAATATGAACGAAGGGAATCAGGAACATGACCAGAGCCGATGCGATTGCGGCAAAGGGAATGATGCCTGTTTCTACGAACCCCTTGGAAGAACGACTTGCCATGACGGCGCCGACGATAATACCTGCTGCAGTCAGCGTTACTGTAAATACAAATCCTGCCAGGGTCAGGCTGAAAGCGTTGTTAGCGCTGCCGCTGGACATGTGCTGTGCCAGAAGCATCAGAATCTGGATGACACCCCAGAAGGCAGAAAGACCGAGAATGGCCAGGCGGGCGCTGGGAATCTTCCAGGTGGCGGTAAAGACGCGACTTGCGGAACGATACTTGATGGACTCGTCGCGGCGTCCCACGCGGACAAAGAAACTGAAAATGGTTGTGGCGACGGAGGCGCCCAGGTAGATAAAGAGAATCTGATTGAAACCGATAAAACCGAGGTAGGCGGCCAGTGCAACTCCCAGTACGTAGTAAATCATGAACCAGGCGTTTGCCTTTACAAGATCGCTTCCGTCAAAGACTTTCTGCATGGCGCTGAGTCGGGCTGGCACATGGAGCGCATAGCCGATGCCGTAGACTCCAACTAAGCCAAATGCAACCCAGTTGCAATCCGTAACGTAGCAGACCGAAATGGCGATAAGGGCTGCTGCTGCAATGATGCTGGACCAACCCATGGCTCTGCTCTCGGATTGCTTGCTCACAAAGTAGCTTGCAATGGGCATCATGAAGATGCTGGGCACGAACATCCCCACCTGCAAAAGCAGACTTCTCCAGAGGAACGCAGTATCCTGGTAATTGGCACTGAGCCAGGCCTGGAAGTGAACGAAGATTCCCATCTGGGTAAATGCGCCGAAGAATACGGCGAAGAAGAAAGGAATAGCTCCGTGGTATTTATACAGTTTCATAAAAACTCGAGGTGGGTGTTTATTTCTTTTTGAAGACCTTGGCGAAACAGAACGCGCAGAGGGCTATGATGGCTGTCCAGGAGCCAATCATGAAAATGAGACCGCCGGTAGTGAGTTCCATTGTTAGACCTCCATGTTTGACGAACGTTCAGTGTCGGAATTTCCCACAGACATGTTCTGTTTGTGGTGGTTCTTGGGGGGCTGGTCTGCGGGATCACCCTTGCGCCAAGCAAAGTAGATGAGCACGTTCAAGAGAATGGTCAGGACCAGCAAGAAAATACGGATGCCCCAGGTAAAGGAAATCTGACTCATTTCGCAACCCAGGAAAGTGACCATGGCGTCTGCAGGTACGTTCTGCAGGCTGACTACGGCCCAACCGTCGTGGATCAGCCAGGCGACCAGCACTACGGCCAAGTAGATCGGGCATACAAATCGGATAATGAATCTGAAGAACTTGGGAAGCTTGATGGCGGCACCTTCGTTCATCAGGGCGAAGGCCTCGCTCTCCGGATTGCCGTTTTCGTCCTTGACGGTTGCGGACTTGCGTCTGCCCAAGACAATGGAGAAGACGATTGCCTGGATGGTGCCGATAAATACCAGCAGGAAGCTGCCTCCCCAGAAATCGAATTCATCTACGGCACCGGCTGCAAGACCGAAGATGCCTACGAGACCGCCCAGGAAGGTTACGATACTGACAGATGTGATTGCGCCCTTGCGGGTCTGCTTCAAGTCGTCTTCGCAGAAACTGATCAGGGGCTGGATAATGGAGATGGCGCTAGTGACGCCGGCAATGAACAGCATGGCGAACCACAGAGTCTGGAAGAATCCGCCAAAGGGCAGCTGACCGAATACGAAAGGCATGGTCTGGAAGCCCAGGCCGAAGGTTCCGAGCTTTGCGCATTCTTCGATGTTGTTGCCTGCAATAAGAACGGCCATGGGAATCACGATGGTGCCGCCCAGGATGATTTCTGCAAAACCGTTGGTGGCGCCTGCGGTAAGAGACGAGAGAACCAGGTCTTCCTTGGGTCTGAGGTAGCTGGCGTAGCAGAAAACGATACCCATGCCCAGACTCATGGTAAAGAACACCTGACCAGAAGCGGCGAGCCATACCGTGGGGTTGGTAATTTCAGACAGGTTCGGATTCCACACAAAGGCGAGACCCTTACCGATGCCGTCAATTGTCAGAACGCGTCCCACCAGAATCAAACCCATAATCAGCAAAATTGGCATGGTAATCTTGTTGACTCGTTCGATACCCTTGCGCACACCGAAGGAAAGCAGTGCCATGTTGCAGGCGAAAGTAATCAGGAAGAAAACGATGGCGGCAGGGAAGGGACCCAGCTGGGTGTTCAGCATAATATAGTTGCCGAAGAATTCCTTCATGGGGCCATATCCACCCTTAACCACATCCATCAAGATTCCGGTTGCAGAATAATAGGTGAATGCCAGAATCCAGGACTGGATGAACATATAATAGAAGGTAATGAACAGCGGAGGCAGAATGCAGAGGGAGCCCAAGTGCTTTGCCCAGGGTTTCTGACCTAGAATATAGTGGAAACCGCCCGGAGCCGTACCATGACGCCTACCGCCGGCAGCGCGGCCCAGAGTCCATTCCATCCAGGACAGAGGAATTCCCAAAAGCAGGAATGCTATCAGGTAAGGGATGATAAAGGAGCCGCCGCCATTTGTTGCAGCCTGAACGGGGAATCGTAAAAAGTTTCCTAAACCAACGGCAGAACCGGCAACGGCGAGAATAACGCCAATCTTTGAGCCCCAGTTGTCTCTAGAATTGTTCATCGTATATGTCCCTAAATAAATTTGGGGTTCAATCTAGAAAAATGTGCCTCTTGTCACATTTAGGTAATAGCTACGTATGCGTTTTTGTAGTGAAATATTGCCCCTTTTACAAGTGTATACAAGATTTGCGTAAAATATTCCCGATTTCTATGATTTTTTGAATATTTTTTGAGCATACAAGACCGGTTTGACAAAAAAGACTGGCTTTTTAAAAAAGGGATTGGACAAATGATTGACGTTAAGGGTAAATGGACCTTGATTACTGGCGGTTGCCGCGGTGTAGGACGTCTAACTGCCATTGAAATGGCCAAGTTGGGCGCAAATATCATTCTTCAGGGTCGTTGCAAGGCTAATGCCGACAAGGTTATCGAAGAACTGAAACCCTATGGTGTTGAAGTCCGCGCTGTTGGCTGCAATCTTGAATCTGAGTCAGAAATTGACACTGCCCTTGCTGAAATCGACTCCTGGGGCGTTCAGGTAGACCTGGTTTTCAATAATGCCGGTCTTATGAGCCATTATTTCCAGGATTATCTGTCCAATACCATGGAAGATTTCCACCACGCCATGGCTGTGAACTTCTACGCTCCCATCAAGATTGCCTATCATTTCTTGCCGGGTATGATCAAGCGTGGTTTTGGCCGTATGCAGCTCACTACCAGCGGTATCGCCAATGAACCGGAATTGATGGGTTATGCCTGCGCAAAGGCCGCCCTGACCAAGTTCGTCAAGGATTTCGCTGTCAAGCTGAACGGAACCGACGTCATGATGAACGTCATGGATCCGGGTTGGCTCCGTACCGACCTGGGTGGCCCCGCAGCTCCCAACGCTCCCGAAACGGTTATCCCCGGCTCCATGGTGGGTGTCCTCCTGGACGACAAGAAGAGCGGTCGCTGGTTTAGCGCACAGGAATTTACCGGCATGTCTCTTGAAGACGCTGTCAAGAAAGGCGCAGACGTTCAATAAAAGTTCCTCCTAACCCCCAAAAAAGCTGGTGGTGGCTTCGGCTGCCACCAGTTTTTTATTGTCTTCCTGAGTTCCGCAAGGTGTTGATAAATGCGTTTTTGCTGTCATCCTGTGCGTTAGCGAAGGATCCAGTAAAACTTTTATTATATATTTAGCGCCATGAACAAGGAACCTTCCCGTACACAGCTTCGCGACGAAGTCTACACCCAGATGATGGTGGCCCAGGCTCGTCTTTCCAAGGATCAGAACACTCAGATGGGAGCTATCCTGGTATCTCCCGAGGGGCGCGTCATCAGCACTGGTTACAATGGTGCTCCTGCCGGTTTTGACGACGAAACAGTCCCCTACACTCGCGAAAAGCAGTTGTTGGCCTACGACCTGCTGGATGCTGATTCCGGTGAACTCCTGAGCCATCACGAGTTCGAGGCTAATAAGTATCCCTTCATGGTACATGCCGAAATCAATGCCCTGCATTATGCCCGCGGTAAGGTACCTGCAGGTTCCAAGCTGTACGTGATTGGATTCCCCTGTGAAAGGTGTGCTCTGGATGTAAGCCTTTCCGGTGTTTCTGAAGTCTTTGTCACGAAGGACGATTACGATCCTAAGTCCACCTTGAACAACAGCCGCGACACCGCCTACTACATGTTCGCCCAGGCCCACATTGTTGTGACTCTGTGCGGTAAACGTATTCGCCCTGTTGTTTCAAAGCCTGCGAAGGCGTAAAAAATTTTCTTTTTTTCGGAGGTTAGTCATGAGGAAGTTATTTCTTCTTTCTTTATTCTGTGCAGCGACTGTTTTTGCGCAGCAAGATGATTCGGATGCCCTGGATTTCGCAGACGAAAACAGTGCGTCTGTTTCTGCACCGGCTCCGTCAACGTATGCGGAACCTGCATCTGCGTCATCCCCTTCCAAGTGCTCGGTTTATTCTCCGTGTGCAAACACCGCTGAATCCAACACGGCATCCGGTCAACTTGTAGCCCAGGTGCAGACGGCTCCTGCCAGAAGCGCCTTCTTCCTTGACCTTACCTTGGGTATTATGTGGAATAGTTACAGTCGTGAAACGGTGTATCGTAGCTATGCCAGCTATTACAATGATTATTATAATCGTGATCAGATGGAGCGGGAATACTCTGGTTTGGGTCCGATACTTGGTTTGAAAATTGGTGGCAACATTCGTGGCTGGGCTGCACCTCATTTTGTAATGGAATTTGGCAGATCTTATGGTGAAACAGAAGAAGAATACTATGATTCCGATGAGAACGAGTATCGTAAGGCCAAGACCAGCGCCTTTAGATTTTTCATTGGTGGTGGTGTGACATGTTTCCTTAGCAATGACCCGCAGTCTGCTTCAAGCGGCGTTTTCCTGGGGCTGGATTTCGGTTTCGTTTTGTCTGCTGCCCAGAAGCACATTTCCTGGGATGACGTTGAGGATGTGGGGGGCATTGATGACGTGGCCGTCGGAATCAAGTTTGAAACAGGATATGTGTGGAGAATGGCGGATCACTTCAATATTGGTTTCACATGGTCCCTGAGTATTGATGACGCTGTTGATGATAACGATAGCGATTATCGCAGGGAAGAATCTTCCATGTATACCGTTGGGTTCGCTCTCACTATCATGAGAAAGTAATGGTGAACAAGTTTTCTGTGTTGGCGGTTTCGTAGGCTATGTCGCCACTGCCGTCATGTCGTTGGATGATAATAGCTGGGCTGGATTTGGTTCAGGTTTCCAGGTTGAAATTCCTGCGTCTCACCCGAGGTTAATGGGGGAGAGTCGGGCAAAGTTCCGCTAATTGTTAAGAAAAAAGTCCGTTGACAGAAAATGTCAACGGACTTTTGTTATATTGGTGCACATGGTAGCAGTAAGTAAGTCTAAGAAAGAAATTGAGTTCCTCTGTACGGAATGCGGCAATACTACGCCGAAGTGGGCCGGAAAGTGCCCGTTCTGTGGTGCCTGGAGCACCCTCAAGGAACATGCTATAGAAAAGCTGGATGTGGCTGCCGGTCGAGGTGGCCGCGGTTTGGGAGGCCCCGTGCATAAGGTGGTGGCCCTGCGAGATGTGGCCACGGAAGATACGAAACGTCTGAGTACTGCAAACACGGAATTCGACCGGGTCCTTGGAGGCGGCTTTGCTCCAGGCAGTCTTGTTCTGATTGGTGGCGATCCCGGAATTGGTAAATCGACTCTTGTGTTGACGACTCTCGCTACCATGAATGCGGCTGGCGTCAAGGCGCTGTACGTCAGTGGCGAAGAAAGCGCCTGTCAGGTTAAACTCCGTAGCGAACGTCTGAACGTGGCTGGCTCCGATATGCTACTGCTCTGTGAGACCAGCCTCGAAAAGATTATTCAGCAGGCAAACGAAATCAAACCGCAAATATTGGTAATCGACTCCATTCAGACTGTGTATAAGGGTGATCTTTCAGGAACGCCCGGGTCCGCGGCGCAACTTCGTGAATGTACTCTGGACTTGATGGTCTGGGCGAAAAACTCAGGCTGCATTACCATCTTGATTGGCCATGTTACCAAGGACGGCCAGATTGCTGGCCCCCGTATTCTGGAACATATGGTGGATACCGTGGTCTATTTCGAAGGCGACCGGAATCATCAATACCGTCTTCTTCGAACCATAAAGAATCGTTTTGGCGCTACCGACGAAATCGGCGTCTTTGAAATGACGAGCCACGGGCTGGCTTCCGTCCCGAATCCTAGCAAGGTGTTCTTGCAGGAAGGCGTTCCGCCTACTCCGGGGAGTGTCGTGTGCTGTACCATGGAAGGGTCAAGGGCGCTGCTCTTTGAAACTCAGGCCCTTGTGAATCAGACTACCTTTGCGGTTCCTCAGCGGGTGGCGGCGGGTATCGATGCCAAGAGGCTCACTATCATACTGGCCCTGCTTGAAAAGTTTGGCGGTATCACAATCGGGGCGTCCGATGTATTTGCAAGCATTGCCGGGGGCATGAAGGTGAACGATACTTCGTCGGATTTGGCCTTGGCTCTAGCTATAGCCAGCAACCACTTGGGAATTCCGTTATCCCGTCAGACTATTGCCATCGGTGAACTAGGTCTGTCTGGCGAAATCCGCAGCGTAAGTCTGCTGGATCAGCGTCTTAAAGAGGCCGGTCGACTGGGAATGTCCGAAGCGATCGTTCCTGCGTCTGGAGCGGATCCGTCCCGCGAGGGTGGTCGCTCCCTTAAGGTGGTCCGCGTAAAGACCTTGGGTGAGGCCATAGCCTGGCTGATGGATAAAAAGTAGATGTAAAAAGCCAATGCTGCTTTGACTGTGAACATCAAAAAAACACCCTGCGATGCAGGGTGTTTTTAAGTTCTATAAAATCCGCTTTGGTTTTAAGAAGCAAAGAAGAAATTAGTCTTCGTCGTCGGATTTTCTCTTCTTCTTTTTCTTCTTGGGCATTGCGTCGTCTGCTACAGAAGACTTCTTGCCTTCGACCTTGATGTCAGCAGCCTTTTCGCCGCGCTTGGTGAAGCCGTACTGACGAGGATCGAAACCGGAGGGGAAGACAGTCTTGTTATCGTAGATCACCTTCTTGGCGGTGAACTTTTCGATCTTAGCGCCATCCAGGTTTGCACCGGAGAAGTCAACGTCGTTCATCTTGGTGTCGGCGTCGATCTTGATGCCCTGCATGTTGGCATTGGTGAAGTTAACCATTTCCAGCTTAGCGCCGGCGAAGCTTACGCCGCCCATCTGAGCGAGGATGAAGTCGGAACGTTCGATGGTGGAGTTGGCGAAGTTGGCCTTGGTCAGGTCAGCCTTGTCGAAAATGTTCTTACGGACGTAAGCACCGTCGAAGACAGCCTTCAGGAGTTCAGCTTCCTTAAAGTCGTTCTTGCTAACTTCGGTGTCGAAGAAAGAGGTCTTGCTCATCTTGGACTTGTTGAATTCGCTCTTGGAAACGGAGCCCTTGTCGAATACAACACCGGTCAGGTCCTGGCCGCTGAACTTCATGTTCTTGACGGTGGACTGAGCGAACTTGGCCTTCTGGAGCTGGGCCTTAGAAAGGTCAACATCGTTAAAGGTGGTCAGAGAAAGGTCTGCGTCCTGCAGATTGACGTTCTTGAAGTCTGCACCGCTGAATTCAGCCTGGGAAAGACCGGCCTTGGCGAAGTTAACGTCAACCAGGTCCACGCCCTTGAAGTTTGCTGCAATCAGGTTACAGGCGGTAAAGTCGGTCTTGACCATGGTGGTCTTGCGGAGGTCTGCACCAGCCATCAAGGAACGAGAGAAGTTGGTGTTGGTCAGGTTGGCCTTGTAGAAGTTTGCACCGGTAAGGTCAACGTCCATGACAGAAGCCTGAGTGAGGTCAGACTTTTCGAAATTGGTGTTTTCGTCTACCTTCATAGCGTCCAGACGGGCATTCTTCATGTTGGTCTGGGGGAACTGGCTACCCAGGAGGGTTGCACGGTAGAGGTTTGCGCCTGCAAGGTTTGCACCTTCGAAAGAGGAGTTACGAATGTCTGCGCCGCTGATGACGACCTTTTCGAGGTTGGCGTCTTCGAAGCTAGCGTCGCTAATCACAGCGTTCTGGAAAGAAACTTCCTGGAGGCTTGCCTTTGTAAAGTTGGGGCCTTCGCCAGTAGCACGGCGGAAGTCGGTGGTGTTCTTGACTGCCTTAGCCTTGCTGAAGTTGAAGCCATCGATACGCTTGTTACTGAAAGAAACGTTCAGATCCTTGCCTGCCCAGTTGTCCTGTGCGAATACGTTCAGTGCAAGTGCACTAACAAGGCAAAGGCCAAACTTTGAAACTCTCTTCATATTCATATATAACATTCCCTTTGAGGATAAACCAGATAACGGATAGCCCTAAAATAACTAAATAATTTGCAAAACTGCAAGACTTTTAAAAAAACTCTATAAATAAAAGCTAACTTGTAGGGCGAAATGAGCAATTTTTCGTCAAAACAGTACGATGTGGTGGTCTGTGGGGCCGGTCCTGCAGGCTTGATGGCTGCCTGCACCCTTGGACGTCTGGTTCAAAAGGAGACTTCCGGTGCTAGACGGGTCTTGCTTCTAGATAAAAAGGAACCTTGGAAAGAGCCTATTTTCTGTGCCGAAGCGGTATCTTCTCGGCGTCTGAAGGCCCTTTGGCCTGTGGATTCCTCCTTTGTTCGCGGAAACCTGTCCGGGATTTATTTTACCTCTCCCAAACGTTACCGCGCCGAGTTTTATAGTAAGGATTGTGGTTATCAGCTGAATCGCTCCGCTCTGCACAAGAATATTGCCGACGAATGCGTCAAGGCTGGTGTGGAATGTCATTTTGACTCCGTGGTCAAGAAGCTGGATCGCACCGAAAACGGTTGGAATGTGGTGGTATCTTCCAAGGGTGTCGAAGAAACCCTAAGTTCTACCCTTATTATAGACTGCTCTGGCCCCGGTGCCAAGCTGACCCGTGGAATCCCCTGCCTCGAGGGCATGGAAGACGGTGCCACTGATCTTGAACCTGCAGTCTTTGCGGTGGCCGAGGGCATTCCTCATAGCCGTGAACATATTGAATTGTTCTTCGGTAGTGAATTTAAGGACGGCTACGGCTGGATCTTCCCCCGTGACGGCAAGGAAGTAAATATTGGTTTTGTGCTGGGGAAGGACGTTCGTAACGAGGGTTCCCTCCGCCAGAAACTTCTTGATTTTATCGCTCGCGACTATCCTGGCTCTACGGTCAAGGCTGTCTACGGGGGCATGATTGCCTGCGGACAGTCCCATAAGCCGATCGCCAAGTGCGGTCTCTTTAAGGCCGGCGATTCTGCCAGCTGCGTCAATCCCATTAGCCGTTCCGGCATTACGGAATCCCTCCTTTGCGGTAAGATTGTGGCCGAGGCTGCCATGGAATGGTTGCAGGATTCTGGCGAAAACCGTGAAGCGATCGAGGCCCGCGCCCACCAGCGCTGGATGCAGGAAATGGGCAAGTCCCATATGCAGATTGCCCGCGGAAAGCCTGGCTTCAACAAGATTACAGACGAGCAGTTCGACAAGGCTGCCTTGCGTCTGTCCAAGTTGCCTAAAGAGAAGCAGACTCTGTTCCGCATATTCTTTAACGTCCTGTGGGCAAGTCCGTCCTTAGTCTGGAAACTCAGGTCATTCCTCCACTGGTAGTCTAGTATGTCTGAAATTATCGAAAAACGTCTCGAGGAAGTTCGAACCAAGTTCGCTGGCTTCACCGATCCCGATGACAAGTGGAAGTTCATCCTTGATCTGGCTAAGGCCCACAAGGGGATGGACGCCGCTCTTAAGGCAGAAAAGTTCATTATTTCTGGTTGCGCATCCACCATGTACCTGGTTCCTAATTTTGACGGAAACCTGCTCCATTTTGAAATGGATGTGGAAGGCGGCACTACGAATCCCCTGATCAGCCGTGGTCTGGGAGCCCTGGCCCTCAAGATTTATAATGATACCGCTCCGGCTGACATTCTGGCGGTGGACCCGAAGTTCTTTCAGGACATTGGTCTAAACGTTGGACTTTCACCTACAAGGTCTAACGGTTTTGCGAGCCTTGTAAAGCAGATTTATTTGTACGCCCGAGTCTTTGCTGCTCTGGCCAAGAAGTAGAAGAACGCGATTTATAAAAGTAAAGGATAAAGGAAAATGTCTTTTAGTTTCTTGAATGGAAAGAGCCCCTTTGACGAGGCTGAAGAACGCCTGGAAGCTGGCGAAACCGTTAACGGCAAGCCGAAGATGCCTGTGGCTCCTGTCATGGGTTGGCAGGATGGTGTTACCCTCCTGGTGATTATTGCCTTGGTTATTGGTGGCTACCAGTACTATCAGTATGCCAAGCGCACCAGTGCAGAAGCCTTCGCTACTTGCGAAACTCTTTATACTGCAGCTCAGACCGATGCGTCCAAGTATGTCGAAATGGAAAAGTGCTATGAGGCTACCTGGGATCTGGGTTTTGTAAGCGATACTCTGGAAGTGGTTCGCCAGAACCGCCTGGGCGAAGTGGAAGATATGCGTACTGCCCAGAAGGATTTGCTGGCTAGCGCCAATGCCGCTTTCGACAAGGGCGATACCGCCGCCGCAGTCAAGATCGTGACCGAATACAAGGGTGCTATGCTTCTGTACACGGGCGACCAGTCTGAATGGGATGAAATCGCAAAGTTTGCGACTGCCGCTCCTGCTGCCGAAAAGGTTGCAGAACCCGCCGCAGAAAAGGCTGCTGAACCTGCAGCTGATGCTCAGAAGTAATTCTTGTCAAAAGGTTTGCTGAACTGAAAAACACCGCAATGAAATGCGGTGTTTTTTGATGTCCACAATATTTTTTAGGACCGTCTATTTGAGGTTTTGCCTCAACGTTTTTCCAAGTGTATTTCCCGTTCGGTTTCGTTGAGAATGTCGATGCGGATCACGTGGGTGATGCCCGGGTCATTCTCTTCGAGACGTTCCGGCCATTCAATCAGGCTGACACCTTGTTCCAGGTAGTCGGGATCCAGACCCACTTCGTTCAGGTCGGCACCACCTTCCAGTCGGTAAAGATCGAAATGGAAAATGGGCGGATTGTTGGGGTATTCGTGGAGGATGGTGTAGGTGGGGGAGCATACGGCGCCCTCGAATCCGAGACCCTTGCAGACTCCGCGGCTAATAACCGTCTTGCCTGCACCCAGGTTGCCGAACAGGGCCACCTTGTCGCCTGGTTTCAGGGACTTGCCGAATTCCACGGCCCAAGCATAAGTGGTTTCTTCTGACGTAAACTTCATAATAGTGAACAGTGAAGAGTGAATAGTTTTGAGCGATGAGCAGTGAGTTATGAGTTTTGAGCTGTGAGTTAATAAGCCAGGCGCCTTTGGCGCAGTTATGATAACTCATGGCTCAAAGCTGAATACTCATGGCTGAACAAGGCGCCTTTGGCACGGTTATTAGAAGTTAGTAGGAAGTAGGAAGAGCCGCTGACAAAAAATGCTTACTGCCTACTGTCTACTTTCTAAAAGGAGCCGCAGGCCCCGCCCTCATACCTCGAACCTGAAAGTGAGCTTTGCGAGCGACCTGATACCTGCTACAGCTTGTCCTTGAACTGCTGGTAGGTGAACTTATGGAGCAGGTGGAACTTACCTTGTTCGTCAAACTTGCCTATGCTGGGGTGGCGCACACCGTTGAAGAATGTGGTCTTCACCATGGTATAGTGGATCATGTCTTCGAAGATGATTCGGTCGCCGACCTGCAGGGGTTTGTCGAAGGAGAAGTCGCCCAACTGGTCGCCGGCCAGGCAGGAATTTCCGGTCAGCTTATAGGTGTAGGGCTTTTCGCCGGGGAATGCGGAACCGGTAACGGCAGGGCGGTAGGGCATTTCCAGACAGTCGGGCATATGGGCGCTAATGGAGACGTTCAGTACGGCGATGTCCATTTCGTTGTGGACGATGTCGCCGACTGTGGCTACCAGTTCGCCGGTTTGCCAGCCGACCGCTTCGCCTGGTTCCATGATGACAGTCAGATGGGGGTAACGTCCCATGAAGTCCTTCAGGATGCGGACCAGCTCATCGCGGTGGTAATCCTTGCGGGTGATGTGGTGGCCACCACCGAAGTTGACCCATTTCATCTGGTTCAGATACTTGCCGAAGTGCTGCTCGAATGCCTTCAGTACGCCTTCCAGGGCGTCTGCATCCTGTTCGCAGAGGGCGTGGAAATGGAGACCTTCAATTCCGTCCAGAAGTTCCGGTTTGAACTCGGCTTCGGTGACTCCAAGGCGGCTGAACTTGCCGCAGGGGTTATAAAGGTCGGTTTCTACGGTGGAATACTGGGGATTGACGCGGATGCCTGCAGAAACGCCTGCCTTCAGGGTCTTTTCCTTGAATCGTTGCCACTGGCTGAAGCTGTTAAAGGTAATGTGGCCTGCACAGCTCAAAATTTCGTCGATTTCGTCGTCGTCATACACCGGTGCGAAGACGTGGACTTCCTTTCCCATTTCTTCCTTGGCCAGTTTAGCCTCGTTTAGGCTGCTGGCGGTGGCCCCGGCTAGATATTCGCCGATCAGGGGGAAGGAACGCCAAAAGCTATAACCTTTCAGGGCGCAGATGATTTTTACGCCGGTTTTCTTCTGGATATCGTCCAAAATTTCCATATTTCGGCGGAGACGGGCCTCATCGAGGACAAAACAGGGGGATGGAACTTGAGAATAGTCTAGCATAGGGCCAAAGATAGCCTTTTTTTACACCTTTTTAAACTTTTTTGCTTATGCTTTAACTACATTTAACGGTGATGAGATTTTCTTCTTATAAGCACGTTGTTATTTCGCTGTTGGCTCTGGCTTTTGCCGGAGTGGCAATGGCTCAGTCCGTTCCCTCCAAGGTTGAATCCCAGGTGGTGGCGGCTCCCCGTGGCGCTTCGACTCTTGATGAAATGATCCAGGCAAAACTGGATTCCATGAATCATGCTGTTCCCTCCGTCGGTCCCCGTAACTCTGATAGCCTCGCTAAGGTTCAGGCCGATAGCGTTCGCAGACTGATCAAGGAAGGCAAGTACGTCCAGCGCGCCAAGTACGACAAAAAGAACTTCGACCACTGGAACATCGATACCGTTCTCCAGAAGTCCATGAAGGAAAAGCTGGTGGGCGTGTGGCGCACTCCCATTGTGGCTCACGGTCATGCCTTCCGCGATGCTGAACTCCGTTTCTGCATGAACGATACCTTGATTGGTGTTACCCGTACTTATTCCGATTCCGGTCGTTATCAGATGACTGGTGAATATGTGTTCAAGGCCCGCTACCGCTTTGATTCTGACCGTTCTCTGGTCAGCCGCGAAGTGTTCAGCGACCGTAAGGTGGTCCGTTGGGACTTTATCACCTTCGATATTACCGATGGTGCTCTTGAATACAACCTGAACAAGCTGGAATTCCGTGACCTGAACGATAACTGGCTCAACGCTCTGCAGGGCTTTGATAACGTTCCTCCCGAAGTTTATAATCGCGACGAAAAGGGCTCTGCCGAAATGAAGCGCGAATACGAAAACAGCAAGAAGAAAAAGTAATTGCGGTTTGGGGCCAAGCGCCATGAGCCGAAATTCTTCGAAAATTTCTAGAGCAGTTGTTGGCTTTGTAGTGCTAACACTGCTCTTTCTGTTTTTTGCGGCCCTGACCTTGACCGCCGGTTCAACCTCCATCAGCTGGTCGGACCTGGGGTTCAGGAACGTTCCCTACCAGAATATGGCTGCCCAGATTTTCTGGGAAATCCGCTTCCCTCGACTGGTGGCGGCGGTTCTGTCTGGTGTGGCGTTGGCGGTTTCGGGCCTGGCTTTGCAGACCTTATTCCGTAACCCGCTGGCGGGACCTTTTGTGCTGGGTATTAGCAGCGGGGCTAGTCTGGGTGTTGCCCTTTCACTGTTGGCGGGTCTTAGCTTTGGACACTTTGGCGTGCTGGGGGCTGCGGCGGTGGGCGCTCTCGGTGTGACGTTCCTGGTGATGGCGGTGTCTACCCGCTTTAGAAATTCCACGGTGCTCCTTGTGGTGGGGCTGCTGGTAGGGTACTTCATCGACGCCGTGATTAGCCTCTTGATCGTGAACAGCGATGCGGAATCCTTGCGGGTTTACGTGAGCTGGGGCATGGGAAGTTTTGGACGTCTAACTTATGACGGGGTCTGGATTTTTGCGGCTGCGGTGGCGGTTGGACTTGGGCTGGTGGTGTGTGCCATGCGGTACTTGAATGCCGTGCGCCTGGGGGATGATTTTGCCCGAGGTCTGGGTGTGAATGTACGTTTGGGCCGCGGTCTTGTTCTGCTGGGAACTTCCATCCTGGCGGCATCGGCCACGGCTTTTTGCGGCCCGGTGGCTTTCGTTGGAATCGCGGTCCCTCACCTGGCTTTTATGTTGTTCAAAATCAGCAACCATCGCGTGCTGATTCCTGGGGCGGCCTTGTGCGGTGCTGTGCTTTGCCTGGCCGCAAGCCTCTTCATGACTTTGCCCTTGAATGCGGTTCTTAGCCTGGTGGGCGTTCCCGTGGTGCTGTGGGTGATTATCCGTGGTGGGAGGGGGCGCTGATGGCGGAATTGCTGAAGTGTGAAAATCTTTGCTTTGGGTATGGCGGTTCTGGTTTTGCGGCACCCCTGAATTTTGAACTGCAGCCTGGCGAAGTGGTGGCACTGATGGGCCGCAACGGTTCCGGCAAGAGTACCTTGCTGAAAACTTTGTGCGGTCGGATTCCCGCCCTGGGCGGAACTATAAAGGTTTGCGGGACCTGTCTGAAGTCCCTAAAAACTATGGATCTTGCAAAGCTGATCGCCTATATTTCCATTAGCAAGGCCGCTCCGGATCGGATGACCGTCCGTGAATTCGTGGGGCTCGGCCGCATGCCTTACAGCGGTTTTCTGGATGGCCGTACTGCCGAGGACGTGAAGATTGTGGATGAATCCCTGGAACTTTTGGAACTTTCCGGTTTTGGGGACCGCTATGTTTGCGAACTGAGCGATGGCGAACGGAGCCGCGTGTATTTGGCTATGGCCCTGGCCCAACAGGTGAAGGTCTTGTTGTTGGATGAGCCTAACGCGTTTTTGGATATTCCCTGGAGCCATCAGCTTTTTAGGACTCTGCGCACTATTGCGGCGGAACGTGGCGTGGGAATTTTGGTGTCGACCCATTCCCTGGATTTTGCAGAAAAATATTGCCAGCGCGTGATGGTCGTTGGGGACCGTAGCGTTTCTGTAGAAAATTGGGAAGGGGCGCGAGCCGGGGGCTTGCTGGACTGGACAAAGGGGGAATAGCTTATGGGGAATGCAAATTTTTTGAAGTGCGTTATTCTGGGCTGCTTATTTATTCTGGCGGGGTGCGCCGGGAACAAGGCCCCAGAGGTGTCCGCTGAAGTTCCTGCAGAAAGTTCCGTTTCGCCGGCTCTAAAGGGAATTGAGGAGCCTGCCGGGGAGAAGCATTTCTTCTGGAAAGTTTCCGACGAAAATTCCAGCGTGTGGGTTTTGGGTAGCGTTCATTTTGCGGACTCGACTTTTTATCCGCTGGATTCCGTGATTGAAACGGCCTTTGTCGCTTCAGAGGAACTGGCGGTAGAAATTAATCTGAATGACGATTCCACCAGCAACGAAGTTTCGTCGAAGATGATGCAGGACGGCTTGCTGCCTGCGGGGGTGACCTTGAATTCTGTGCTGCCCCGTAATGTCTGGAATTCCCTGGACAGCCTGTGCGCGGCCTGGAACTTTCCTGTGATGGCCTTGCAGCGTTTGCGCCCCTGGTTTGCGGCCACGACTTTAAGCGCCGTTGCCATTCAGCGGGCTGGCATCCAGGCGGAATACGGAATTGACGTCGTTCTGATGGACCGTGCCGCTACCGATGGGAAGGCCATTGTGGGCTTGGAAACTGCCGAGGATCAGGTGAGTGCCCTTTCTGGAACGGGGAAAGATTCCGATGAATCGCAGTCGGATTCCGCGGGCGTTTACTATCTGAAGACAACCCTGCGTGAAATTGCGGGGCTGGATTCTATGGTGGCGCAAATGATGCGTGCCTGGAAGACTGGCAATGATTCTTTGCTTCGTGTTGTAATGAATGCTGAATTCTGCGACGAAAAATCCGGTAATTGCGAAGGTGATTCCGAGTCCGAAAAGAAAATGAAGGCGGACTTGGAAGAACGAATTTATACCAGTCGCAATGCCAAGATGGCAGGCTCCATTGCACAGTTCCTTGAAGAAGACAGAAATGTATTTGTGGTAATCGGGGCTGCCCACTTGGCCTTGGATGAAGACAACGTGATAGAACTGCTTCGCCGTAAGGGCTTTAGAATCCAGCGATTCTAATTATTTTAAATCTTTCACATCGATGCCGAGGTGGCTCAGACGGTTGTAGAGGGCGGTGCGCAATAGGCCCAGCTGTTCGGCGGTGGCGCGTACAGAACCGTTGTTTTCGCGGATCTTGTTCCTAAGGAATTCCCGTTCCTGGTCCAGTTGCATTTCGCGGAATTCGTCATAGGTTTCGGCTGCGGGAAAATCCTGGATCTTGGGGAAATCCTGGGGTTCGTCCAACTGTAAATCTTCGGGAGAAATGAGGGTGGACGTTGCGAAACAGAGGGCTCGCTGGATGACGTTTTCCAGTTCGCGGATGTTGCCGGGCCAGGGGTGTTTTTGCAGTTTTTCCAGGGCGGCCCTGGAAAGGGTGAACTGCTCGCCGGGGGCCTGATACTGCTGGATGAAATAGTTGGCCAGATCCTCGATATCTTCGCGGCGTTCGCGGAGGGGTGATATCTTGAGGGGGATGACGCTGAGACGGTAGTAAAGGTCTTCGCGGAAAGTCTTGTTGCGGACGGCTTCCTTTAGGTCGCGATTGGTTGCCGCGATGAATCGCACGTCGATATGCTTTGTCTTGTTGGCTCCGATGGGGCGGATTTCCTTGTTCTGCAGCACTCGCAGCAGTTTGACCTGGGTGTGCAACGGCATATCGCCAATTTCGTCTAGGAAGATGGCGCCTCCATCGGCGGCTTCGAAAAGGCCGATGCGTTCGTTCTGGGCGCCGGTAAAGGCTCCGCGGGTGTGGCCGAACAGTTCGCTTTCAAAAAGGTTGTCGGGAATGGCGCTGCAGTTGACCGTTACGAACTTGTCGTAGACGCAGGAGACGGCTCGGGCAATCAGTTCCTTACCGACGCCGGTTTCGCCCTGGATCAGTACGGGGCCGGTGTGGATAATGGCGCGTTCTACAGATTTGCGCAGCTTTTGCATGGCGTCGCTGTTTCCTACCAGATGGCTCATGCGTTCGCTAAAGACTTTGCGGGCGTTGTAGATTTCCTTTAGTTTGGAAATCTTGCTCATCAGATGAAGCTTTATGGCTTCGACAGATAGGATGATATCATACAGTTTATTGGAAAGTTCGCTGTACCTGTCCAGCGATTCCCCATAAACAAGAATCAATGTGTCCGGATTCTTTTCGCGAATTTGGGTCAGAGCCTGTAAGTTGTCGCTAAAGGAATCCAGATCCCAGATGACGAGGGGGCTTAATTTGTCGACGGACTTTAAAAGAAAATCCGCACCCGCGTAGGTGTCGGTAATGTGCAGGTTGACATCGTAATTCACCGTGGAGAAAACGTCCTGGATGAACGAGGACGTCGGAGTCTCCTGGGTGAAAAAATCGATGAGCATGATTTAGCGTAAAGCGTAGAGCTTAAAGTAGAAAGAAACTCGCTTTAAACTCTTACCTTTAACCTTTAACCTTTATCCTTTATCCTTTAAACTTTACTTGCCCAGTTCCTTGCTGCGTTCGGTGCCTGCAACCACAGCCTTCATGACGGTGCTGCGGAATGCGCCTTCTTCCAGGGCGTTGATGCCTGCGATGGTGGTGCCTGCGGGAGAGCAGACCATGGCGCACAAGTCGCTGGGGCTCTTGCCGGACTGCTTCACCAGTTCGACGCTGCCTTCGATGGTGCCGAGGGCCAGCTTCAAGGCGACATCGCGGGTAAGGCCGGCCTTTACGCCACCGCGGGTCAATGCTTCAATGAATTCGAAGACGTATGCGGGAGCACTGCCGGAAAGACCGGTCACTGCGTCCATCAGGCTTTCTGCTACGCGGCAGGTAACGCCGATGTTGCCGAAAATCTTTTCTGCGGTAGCGAGGGTGGTTTCGGTAACGCCGTCGGTAGCGAGACCTACGGAACCCTTGCCCACAGTGAGGGGCAGGTTGGGCATGACGCGGAGAACCTGGTTCTTTGCGCCAAGAACGTCGGTCAGGGCGGCGCGGGTAACGCCAGCCATAATGCTGATGAAGGTCTTTTCGTTTGCGATGGCGTCGGCTGCAGCCTTCCATTCGGCGCTGACCAACTTAAAGATCTGGGGCTTTACGCAAAGGAAGGTGACATCGGCGTTGTTGACGCCTTCTGCGAAGCTTGCTACGCGGACGCAACCCAGTGCAGAAACTTCTGCGGCAGCCTTGTCGCTGGGATCGAAGAAGAAAATGGACTTGGGATCATTTCCGGCCTGGAGAAGGCCGCGGAGAATTGCACCACCCATATTGCCGGTGCCAGCGAAGAAAATTTTATTAACCATAGTTCGTTGTTTTTAAAAAAGTGAAAATTTTCAGTTATAAATTACGAATTATGAATTACGAGACGAATAATCGCGGCTCTGCCGCCTAGCTAATTTTAGTAATTCGTACTTTATAATTCATAATTAGGTAAAAATCAACTTCGTTGATTTTTACCTGACGCTGTCCTTGGCCTTGCGGAGGAATTCCAGCAGGTCGGCATTGCTCTTATACTGCTTCATCCACTTGATTAGCTTGTCCATGATGCCGTTTTCGGTATCGTTCTGCATGCTTTGACGAACGCTCCAGAGGATGTTCTGTTCGTACAGAGAAAGCAGACGGTCTTCCTTACGGGTGCCGGACTTAAAGATATCGATAGCGGGCCAGGTGCGCTTTTCGGCAAGGCGACGGTCCAGAACCAGTTCCATGTTACCTGTGCCCTTGAATTCTTCAAAGATCACTTCGTCCATGCGGCTGCCGGTTTCGATCAGGGCGGTTCCGATAATGGTAAGGGAGCCGTTCTTCTGGATGACTTCACGAACGGGTTCACCTGCGGAGGTGTAAATCATCTGACCGTTGGTGTCCTTCTGGAAATCGCCAAGCTTGTCGGCAATCTTACGGGCTGCACCAAAGAACTTCTTGGGGAACTGCATGGCCATGGCGTCCACACCGCCAGAAAGAATCTTGCCGGAGTGGGGAATCACTACGTTGTTGGCGCGTGCAAAGCGGGTAATGGAGTCCAGAAGCACAACCACATCCTTCTGCTGTTCCACCAGGCGCTTGGCCTTTTCCAGGACCATGGTGGCCACGCGGGCGTGATGGTCAGGAGGTTCGTCGAAAGTGGATGCAACGACTTCTGCCTTCAGGGCGGGGTTCTTTTCTACCAGCTTGCCTACGATTTCGCGCATTTCCGTCACTTCTTCGGGACGTTCGTCAATGAGCAACACCATGATGATGCATTCTGGATGGTTTGCTGCAATGGCGCGGGTCATGTTCTGCAGGAGGATTGTCTTACCGGTACGGGGAGGAGCCAGGATAATGGAACGCTGACCCTTACCGATGGGGCTGAACAAATCCATGACGCGGGTGGTCAATTCGTCCTGGTCCCATTCCAGGTTGATCTTTTCGTTAGGATGGATGGGAGTCAGGTATTCAAATGCTACGCGGCGCTTGATCTTTTCGGGATCGTCAAAGTTGACCTTGTCTACGCGGCGGAGGGCATAGAACTTGTCGCCATCGCGGGGGGGGCGTGCAAGACCTGCAACGGTGTCGCCAACCTTCAGGCCGAAACGGCGAATCAGGTTCTGACTCACATAAACGTCATCGGGACCCTGCTGGTAGTTGAATTCGGTATTGCGGAGGAAACCGTGACCCTGCGGGGTGACTTCCAAAAGGCCTTCGGCGTAAACGATGTTGTTTTCGTTTTCCAGGCTCTGGAGCAGAAGGCCCAGGGACTGCTTGCGGTAACGGCGGAAGTCCAGATTTTCTTTCTGGCTTGCCAGTTCCTGCAAGTCGCTCATGGTCATCTTGCGGTACTTGGCCCAGCAATCGCGAGCCTTGCACCAGGCTTCGGAATCCGGATCCGGCATCGGCACGGTGTCTTCCTGTTCTTCCTGCTGCTGGGGGCGGTTGTTGTTATTGTTGTTGCGGTTGTTCTTGTCGAACTTGTTAAACTTGTTCTTCTTGTCGTACTTGTTGAAGCGTTCTTTCTGCTGGGGTCTCTGCTGACCGTCTGCAGATGCGTTTTCGGAGGTGCCGTCCTGGGCTGCGCTAGGATCTGCGGTGGCCTGAGTTTCTGCCTGCTGACCATCTGCATTCTGTGCGGAATCCGTTGCGGGAGCGGTTTCTGCTGCGGGAACTGCGCTAATTTCTGCGGGAACGGCTGCCGGTTCGTTTTCGGCCTTCGCTGTTTCAACGGGTGCTGTGTCGGCCTGCTTTTCGGCGGAAACTTCCTGAACGTTGTTCTTTTCCTTTATCCGTTCGACTTTCCTGTTTGCTTTTTTCTCATCGTCATTCTTTGCTGCCTTTGCTCGAGGAGCCCGCTTTGCGGGTTTTCCTTCGGGAGCCGGTTCTGCCTGGACGGGGAGTTCAATGCCTTCGCGGAGTTCGGCAGGAACTTCCATGCCTGTGGATTCTTGGTCGGCCAAGTGGGTACTTTTAGTCGTTTTTTTGATGGGAGCCACGATTGTGTCCTATTAAATAAGAATTGACGTATTAAAATGCGACTTTATTCATCTGCAGTATTTGGATTATTCCCAAAATGGACGGATGAATAATTTTCGATATGAAAAATTTGAAAAAAAATATGAATGCGGCCGAATGTCGACCGAACGTCGCTAATTATAATTAATTATATGGGGATTGTCATAAAAAAGGTCAGATTTTATAAAAAAACTTTTTGGGGGTGCCGAAAAAATGGGGGTGTCAACTTAGTGACAATTTGAATAGTTATATTTACCAGCGTGAATTCACTAGAACGTGTATTTGTTGCCCTGGGGTCCAATTTGCCCAATCGTTCCGCTCACCTGAGTGAGGGGCGCGATATGCTCCGCAAGGTGTCTAAGGGTGGCTGGAAAGAAAGCCCGATTTATGAAACTCCGCCGGTTGGTCCGGAGGGGCAGGGTCCCTACCTGAATCAGGTTGTCTCGTTCTGGTATTCGGGAACGTCGGAACGTTTGCTGAATTATCTGAAAGGTTCAGAGTTCATTTTGGGACGTAAGTACCGTGGGCACTGGAATTCCAGGGAAATTGACCTTGACTTGCTCTACTTTGGAAACGAGGTGAGCCGGGGAATTCCTACATTGCCTCACCCGCAGATTGTTAACCGCCAGTTCGTGTTGGTTCCCTTGAATGATATTGCCCCGGAGTGGGTGGATCCCCAGATGGATTCCAAGGTTTCTGACCTTCTGACGAGACTTCTCCTGAAAGAGGAGAAAATTCCTTTCCGCGTAGTCACCTCGGAGGAAGCGTAATATGCTAGTAGAAAAAGGTGTGCATTTCCTGGCCATCGAAGGCGTTATCGGTGTGGGAAAGTCTACTCTCGCGAAGATTATTTCGGAGAGGTGGAATGCCATGTTCATCGAGGAAAATTTTGCCGAAAACCCGTTTTTGGAAAAGTTCTACCAGAACAAGTCGGCTTACGCCTTCCAGACACAATTGTTCTTCTTGCTGGAACGTCACAAGCAATTGCAGAATAGCGCCATGCAGAGCGACATGTTCCATGAACTGCGGGTCAGTGACTACACTTACGAAAAGGATCCGATTTTTGCTGCGCAGAATTTGACGGATAGCGAGTTTACCATGTACGAACAGGTGGCCATGGCCTTGAATAGGGACATTCCCCGCCCTGACCTGGTGGTCTACCTGCAGGCCAGCGTACCTACCTTGCTAAACCGAATTAAGGGTCGTGGTCGCCCCATGGAAAAGACCATCGAGGGGTCATACCTCCAGTCCCTGATGGACCGGTATGATCAGTTCTTTTGGAATTATCCCTATGCTCCGGTGTTGATCATCAATACCGACAATATCGATTTTGTACATAACGAATCCCACCTACAGCTGGTGCTGAATGCTATCGCAGAATGCCCCAGGCAAACGACTTATTTTGTTCCAGAAGGTAAATAATGCAAGTCATCACTTCAATCGATGTTCTACGTAAAACCCTGAAGCCGTTGGCTCAGCAGGGCAAGACTATTGGTCTTGTGCCCACCATGGGCGCTCTGCACGACGGTCACGGAGCCTTGATCAAGGCTTCGGTCAAGGATTGCGACGTAACGGTTGTCAGTGTATTTTTGAATCCCATCCAGTTTGGCAAGAACGAGGACTTGGACAAGTATCCCAAGCGTCTCGAAGCTGACGCCAAGCTGGCCGAATCTATCGGTGCCGACTATGTGTTCGCACCCTCCGTTGCAGAAATGTATCCGGATGGCGATCCTTTGACCATGGTCCGCGACGAAACTTTGGAAAGCATGTATTGCGGTGCCTACCGTCCGGGCCATTTCCGTGGCGTGCTCACCGTGGTTTCCAAGCTGTTCCTGATTTCCGGTGCCCATCACGCCTACTTTGGCGAAAAGGATTATCAGCAGGTGTTCCTGATTGAACGCATGGTGAAGGATCTGAACTTCGATATCCAGATTCACCGTGTGAAAATTGTCCGTGAAGAATCCGGCTTGGCTCTTTCTAGCCGTAACGAATACCTGAGCGAAGAAGAAAAGGCTCGCGCACTGGGTATTAGCGGTGGCTTGAAGCAGGCTAAGGACGCTTTCGATGCTGGTGAACGTAGCGTTGCTAAGCTTCGTGACTTTGTCCTGAAGTCCATCTTGGCCGCTCGCGGTACCGTGCAGTTCGTAGAAGTGGTGAACCAGAAGACTCTGCAGAAGTTCTCTGCAGGAATGCTGGCTCCCGAAGATAAGGTTGTCATCCTGGTTGCTGCCTTCTTCGGCAAGACCCGCCTCATTGATAATATTGAATTGAATTAGTCAGGAATCCGGCTGCGCCGGTAACTCAAACTTTCAAAAAAAAGACCTCGGTTTTAACCGGGGTCTTTTTATGCATAATGGGAATGCACTAAGCCTAGACGTTTACTTCTCTGTTGCTGTAAATACGCCGTCCCATTCTTCGCCTTCGGTGACAGGGGGGTGCTGCTTGTAGGCAATGCAACGTTCGATGTACACGTGGGAGGGGGTGGTCTTGCTTCCCGGGTCGCGGTCTGGGTGGTGGGGCTCCAGTTCTAGACACATATTGAACATCTGCAGGGCGGTGTCCCATTTCATGGCTAGGTAATATTGGCGGGCTTCTTCCCAGAGCTTTACCAATTGCTGCAGTTGGCTTTCGTTTTCGCAACCGACGTGTTCCAGCAGTTCGAAAGTCTTTACAGGCTGACTCTTACCCACAACGCGGATTGTATCCAGCGAACGGTAGATGAATCTGGACTTGTCCAGCTGCTGTTCGGTATCTTCGCTGATTTGAATGTAGGCTCCGTACTGCTTGGCTGCACTTTCTAGACGGGCGGCCAGGTTCACGGCGTCACCCATCATGGTGTAGTTCTTACGCATGGTAGAACCCATATTGCCGGTAACGATGTCGCCGGAATTGATACCGATTCTCATGTGCATGTCATGGACGATCTTTGGCCACTTGTTTCCTTCGCTGGCCCATTTCTTACGGAGCATCTTCAGTTTGCGCTGCATGTCCACGGCTGTATCGCAGGCGCTCTGGGCGTGGTTTTCTAGAGGCATGGGCGCTCCGAAGAATGCGATAATGGCGTCACCTTCATACTTGTCCAGAGTGCCTTCGTTCTGAAGGAGCGTGTCGGTCATGGCGGTCAGGTATTCGTTCAGCAAATCAACTAGTTTTCGCGGGTCGCCAATCTTTTCGGAGAAGGTGGAGAAGCTGGCGATGTCGGTAAAGTAGGCGGTAATGTTAGACTTTTCACCACCGAGGGTGGGCATAATTTCGTTGTTCACCATGGCGTCGATCAGTGCCGGAGAGATGTACTGCTTGAACGCATCGTTGATGAATCGTTTTTCCTTGTTTTCGAAATAGAACTGCACCACCAGCGTGGTAATGTTGATGAGCAGCATGGTCGATAGAGGTCTCGATACACCGATGTAAAGCCCGTGGTCAAAGAAATTGTAGGCGACGTAGGTGTAGATAATCATTGACAGCAAGGAAATCGGCACAGAAATGTTGCTCTTGAAGCAAAGGCCGATTAACAGGCTGAATACGGCAAGAAGCAAGACGATAATCTGCTGCTTGTGTTCGCTGAGGGTAGTGACGTAGTCCCCATCCAGAATGTTCTTGATGATGGTGGCATGGATCAGCACGGCGGGATAGTTTTCTTCGTGGGGGCCGGACACAAAGTCGAATAGGGCCGCCGCGGCAGAACCCAGGATGAAAATTTTTCCCTGGTAAAGTGAGGGGTCGACACGGCCGTTGGATACGTCATAATAGGAAAGGTGCTGGAAGGTCCTCTGGCCCACTGTTGTTTTGTAATGGCCTTTGTAGTTGACCTGGTAACGGCCGAATTTGTCGATTGGAACTCGCTTGACGGGGCCGAAACGCATTTCTTCGCCGGGGGCGAGGTTCTTGATGGCCAGATTTTCTGTAAGCTTGATGTCGCGGATGACTTCGTCGGACAGGATTAGCTGATTGGATTTCCACTTTTTGGTAGACCTGTCATATCGGATGTCCATATCCATGGAAAGGTGAATGGACCTGTTTGCGGGAATCCGCTGAATGGAGTCCTGGAAGTACTGGATTGTCTTGACGATGTATCGGTTGATGATAATGTCGTCGCCTTCTTCGGGGTCGTTTAAAATGAATCGATTTCCGGAATTGTCTTCGTCGTCAAAACTCAGGGTCATGCCGTAGTTCAGGTTTACGGGGGCGTCTTCCTTGACCATGGCCAAGGTTTCTTCTGAGATGTTCAGCAGTTCCTGGGAAAGTCTTTCGTTCAGGTACTGGCCCTCAAAAATTTCGAAGGTCAGCTGGCCCTGGCTATCCTTGCGGGCCACAATCTTGGACGAAATGTCGATAAAGTCCTTGGCAGCCTTTTTCTGGAAATCTGCATCGGCTAGGGCGCTGTGCAACGCCAGGAACATGGGGTAGCTGAAGTTGGGGTAGGTGGTGTGGTATATACCTGCAGAATCGCGGTAGATGCCAAAGGGCTTGCCTAGGTCGATGTATTGCCCCATCTTGATCTGGACGTTTTCGGGTTTTTGACCGAATAGATGGAGGATGGTCATCAGCGACATGGTGGAGTAAACCATGCTGGTGTCGTCGGGATAGAGTTCCGGACTGGGGAAGCGGTACAGCATGGAGACTCGGCGAACAACGCCATCAAGGTCCGGATAGGCGTTCACGGATCCTAGCTTGGTTCCTGCCTGTGCCAGTTCCGGGAAAATATTGTCTAGCAGTTCCTTGGGTTCTACCTGGTCAATTTTGTCAATCTGGTCGTTGCGGAATACCGAACTATATCCAACTTCGTCGGCACGTTCCTTGGAACTGAGGGGGCGCCACTGGGATTCGTGCTTGTAGGATTTGGCGTCATCGAACATGTCGCATACGATGGAGTTGCCGCCAGCCTTGATGGCTGCGACCAGCATGGAATCGTAGTTGAAGAAAGCCCTGATGCTAGGCTTTAGTGAATCCCAGTTGCTTTTGGGGCTAATGTTTGATAGGAGGGTGTTTACCTGTCCTGCCTTCTTGGATCCAAAGTCTGCACTTTTTAGCAAGATATCAAAGCCGATGGCCGAAGCGCCGCCTTCGTTCAGGTGGCGGACCACGTTGGCGTGGATGGAACGGTCCCATTCGTTATAAGGGCCAAGCTTTGCCAGGGAGGGTTCGTCGATATCTACGATGATGATGTTGGGGTCAGAATTGTTTTCCAGGGAAATCTTGTCGTCTACCTGTTCATCTTCTTCGTCCTTGGTATTTGTAACGCCCTTGAAGAATAAATCGTAAAAAATATTTTCAAGGGATTCTGCACCGTTGCGGGTCATGCCCGTAATGTCGTTCTGGGTGCTTCCGAAAATAAGAATGATAAAAACAAAGAAGGCCGATATCAAAAGGCCCGAGGCGACCTTCTTGATTCTCTTGGAAATCTTGATTTGTTTTTGTTCGTTCCTTGAATTTTTCTCTTCCATAGAAATAAAGATAATAAGATGGAAAGGATTGACACTTTTGTGTCATGAAAAGTGAGTATATTTTAGCGGTAAAATTTGCGGAGGCATTTTTGGCTACACAAAGAAAAACTTCTGGCTCTAAGAGGGGTTCCAAGGGGAATAAAAAGGGAAAGTCTAGTTCGACTAATCCGGTCGATGATGGTCAGGGCTTTGGCCTAGTTCTTGGCGGTTGGTTTCTTTTTGCCATAGGCGTTCTGCTTCTTTTGGGTTGCGTAAGTTCTGTCTATAGCGGAACACACGGTAACTGGTTGGGCCCTTATCTAGGCAAGATGATTCCGGATGGGGTGACTTTGCTGTTTGGCAAGGTCTCTGTGCTTTTCTTTACGGTGTCCCTGATTCTGTGGGGGCTTGGTCTTGCCTTTTCGGGAATTCGGGGCCGTTTGATTCGCTATGGACTTGGCCTGACATTGATTTCCCTGGATCTGTCGTTCCTGCTTGCTCTTAAAAACTATGGCCTTGCCCAGGTTTCCGAAGACGTGCTCGCCTTGAGTGGAGGCATACTTGGACAATTTTTTACCCAGAATATCGCCATTCCGGTTTTTGGTGCTGAGTCCTGCATTGCGCCCTTGATTATTCTGGCTGTAACGTTCTTGCTGATCCTTGTGCTTTCTTTTGGACTTCGCCCGAGGCATTTTTATTTCATTGTGCAGGGTACGAAATGGATCCAGAATACTTTCAGGAAAAAGGAACCGCTGGAAGGTGAGGTGGTGGATGCGTCAGGTACCCAGAGCAACATTTCCATGAAAAGGTCGAGGGGCGCTGATTTGGACCGCGCCGTAGATGCCGGGGTTTTGCCCAAGGGCGCCTATATGGACGACAACACGGTTATGCTGCAACCCGATGAATTTAAGATTCGCAGGAAGGGGAAGGTTGTTCCCTTTAGCGGCCGCAACAACTGGCTGGGAACGATGGATGGCGTGGCTCCCGTGCCCGCAACGCCCACCCAGGAAAATCCTGTTGTTCGTAATCCGGTGGAAATTGCTCCGGAACCTCTGCCAGAACCGACCATGAATGTGGCTGGTGAATACAATATGGACGAAGATCCTGAAATTCGCCGACTTGAGGAATATCTGCGTGTCAATGGACGCAATATGAACGCCCTTGAAATCGTAGAGGTGAAGGACCGTATTGCCGCTCTGCGCAGGGCCCGCGAAGTGATTGCCTGGGAAAAGGAACATCGCGGCCGCATGCAGGTAAAGGGTGATGTCCGTCGTGAAGACGGAAAGCCTTCCATGGCTACAGAAGCTATTGTGGATGTTCCTGTTGCTGATCCCGAACCGACAAGAGTGGCGGGCGTTGCTGCCGAAGCGGATGATGCTGCTGAAAAAACTTTGACTCCGTCTTTTGATCCGGAATCGCTGCTTGGTGGTGATGGTGGACGTGATGAAACCTGTGCCCCTGTAGTTTATGGTGCTGACGATGGCGCCGAAGACGATGGCGAGGGCTTTGTTGCGTCTGAAGACTCCTTGGGTGGAACATTGAACGGTTGTAAGGCAGCCCCTATTCCGCAGCCGGATCCCACAGAAGTTTATGACGAATATAAGGTTCCTTCCATTGGCGATATTCTTAATGATCATGAGGCTCAGACTGCGGATTATACCGAAGAAGAGTTGAATGCCATTGGTAAGATGCTGGAAGAAAAACTGGAAAACTTCAAGGTGAAGGGACATGTTATCGGTTGCGAAACGGGCCCCATGATCACTCGTTTTGAAGTGGAACCTGGGCCGGGTGTAAAGGTAAGCCGCTTTACTGCGTTGCAGGAAGATTTGGCCATGCCCCTGCGAGTGACTTCTGTTCGTATTCTCGCTCCCATCCCCGGTAAGGCTGCAGTGGGTATTGAAATTCCCAATCGCAAGTTCCAGACTGTTTTCAGTAAGGATGTTTTTGAAAGCGAAAAATTCAAGCCGTCCCCCGAAAAGATTTTGGTGGCCTTGGGTAAGGATATTACTGGCGAGGCCTTTACCATGGATTTGGCCAAGGCTCCTCATTTGCTGATTGCCGGTCAGACCGGTTCCGGTAAGTCTGTTTGCATTAACGCCCTTATGGCCAGTATGCTCTTCAGTAAGACTCCCGACGAACTCCGCATGATTCTTGTGGACCCGAAGGCGGTGGAATTGAAGATGTACGAAAGCATTCCCCATTTGCTGGCTCCGGTGATTACCAAGCCCGAAATCGCCATTCAGGCATTGCAGTGGCTGTGCTATGAAATGGACCGTCGCACCGAAGTTCTTGCGACAGCCAAGGTTCGTAACATTGGCGGCTTCAATGCCAAGTACGAAGCGGGTGAGCTGCCCGATGATATTCCTGAACAGGACAAGGGTCATCGTATGCCGTTCATTGTCGTTATTATCGATGAAATGGCAGACCTTATGATGGTGGCTGGTAAGGAAATCGAAAAGTCTGTAGCCCGTTTGGCTGCAAAGGCCCGTGCCGTGGGTATCCACCTGGTGCTCGCAACCCAGCGTCCTTCCGTGAAGGTGATTACGGGTATTATCAAGGCGAACTTGCCTACCCGAATTAGCTTTAAGGTGGCATCCCAGATTGACGCCCGTACCGTAATGGATCACGCCGGCGCCGAAAAACTTCTGGGCCGCGGTGATATGCTGTTTAAAGCTGTGAATGATCCGGATCCCGTTCGCGTTCATGGCGCCTTCCTGAGTGACGAGGAAGCCGAAAAGCTGGCGGATGCCTGCTCTAACCAGAATGTGTTCTTCCCGCAGGTGGAATCCTTTGACGTTTCTGAAGGCGTCGATGGAGACGATGATGGGGAAGGCGGCAAGCAACTTGGCAAACTTGACCCGTTGCTCTTTGACGTTGCATGCTGGGCTATTGAAGTGAGCGGTCTTTCCACTTCTGCGGTGCAGCGACACTTTAGTGTTGGCTACAGCCGTGCCGGTAAAATTGTAGATCAGCTTTATGGCCTTGGCGTTTGCGGCCCCAGCAAGGGAAACTCCAAACCCCGTGCGATGCTGGTCGGTATGGACGAACTAATGCAAATGGAACGCTCAGGAACCTTTAGATAAATAGTTACAAAGTACGATTTATGAATTACGAGAAGACAAATGGCGAGCTTTGCTCGCAAAATAAGAGGGCGGCAAAGCCGCGAAAAAAAATCTCGTAATTCGTAACTCATAATTCATACCTCGAACCTCATACCTCGAACCTCATACCTCGAACCTCAAACCTCATAATTATGCGTGAATATGCTCCTTCAAAAATCAATTTGTTTCTGGATGTCATCCGCAAACGCGAAGATGGCTACCATGATCTAGGTACCATTTTTCAGACTGTCGATGCCGGCGATACATTGAACGCCGAACTTCGCAACGATGGCGAGATTGTCCTGACCTACAACAAGCCTCAGGAATATCCGGTTCAGTCCGACTTGGTATTCAAGGCTGCCGTCGCTCTTAAAGCCTATGCGGTGGAACAGGCCGAAACCTCTGCAAAGGCTGCCGCAGAATCCCTGGGCGCCGACCTTTATCTAGAAAAGGTGATGCCCCTTGGGGCTGGCCTTGGCGGTGGTAGTGCCGATGCGGCTGCGGCCCTTCGTGTGCTGAATCGCCTGTGGAATCTGAACTATGCAGCCGAAGTTCTTGAAGGAATCGGTGCAAAACTTGGTGCCGATGTGCCTTTCCTGGTTCGGGGTGGAACCGCCTTTGCCGAAGGCATTGGTGAAAAGTTGACTTTTATCGACCCGCTGCAACTTTCCGAAGGGGAGTACCTGTTGATCTGCACGCCCCTGGATGCTGTCCCTACCAAGGATGCTTACGCCGGGGTGGCAAAGTCTGGTCCGGCTCGTTGGGATTCTTACAAGGCCGAATTCCAGTCTGCCGCTGACGATAAGACTCTCGTCTCCCGTCTTTCCTCTTTCATCTCGTTCAACGCATTTGAAGGATCCGTGTTCCCTCTGCATCCCCTGGTTGCCGAAATGAAGGCTGAATTTAGCCGTCTGGGGGCCAAAACGACACTCATGTCTGGTTCCGGAGCCTCTGTTTTTGGCGTTTTTGCCTCAAAGGAACTGGCTGAAACCGCTGCGGGCGCCATGAAATCCATCTCTAGATATCAAAAAGTGACTCGCTTTTGGGTGCCGACCCTTTAAAAAGTTGTCATTAATACTATATTTGCGCCACCATTGGGATATCGTCAAGTGGTAAGACAACGGATTTTGATTCCGTTATTCGCTGGTTCGAGTCCAGCTATCCCAATGTTTTTTTTAATCATAAACTCGAATGGAGTAAATTATGGAACTCACTAAGCTCGTAGCAACCTCGAGAGTACAGGGCAAGAGCGCTGATAGCAAGCGTCTCCGCAAGGCCGGTCAGATTCCGGCTGTCTATTATGGTAAGGGTCAGGAAGCAGTGAATGTTAGCGTTAGCGCTATCGACGTTCGCAAGGTCCTCGCCCCGGGTAAGCGTTATACGCTTCTCGACCTCGTCATTGATGGCAAGGAAGGCAACGCCGCTGTAGTTTACAACTATCAGAAGGATCCTCTGACTCAGGAAATCATCCACATCGACTTCCTGAAGATCGACGAAACCACCAAGGTTAAGGTTCGCGTTCCCGTTAAGCTGAACGGCCTTCCGGTTGGTGTTAAGACCCAGGGTGGTACCTTTGCTCAGCAGAATCGCTACATCCAGCTGGCTGCTGTTCCCACCAAGATCCCCACTCTGATCGAAATGGATATCTCCAACTATCCGGCTCCCACTACCTTCTACGCCAAGGATCTTCCGCTGACTGAAGGTGTGGAACTGGCTTGCACTCCGCGCGTCGTGATTTTCAACATCACCGCTAAGCGTGGCGCAAAGACTGAAGAAGCTCAGGGCTAATCCCTAGTTTCTACGGTTCTTTACCGAGATTAAAGACGCTCAAGTGAACTTCGGTTCCTTGGGCGTTTTTTTGTAATCAGGTGAAAACTTCCTGGCCTTATTTTTATATTTGAGTCGGATATAAAAAGTCTGACTTTTAAGAAAGGAGAATGAAATGAAAAAGTTTTTTGCTGTTCTGGCTACTGTAGCCTCTGCACTTATGATCTGTGCCTGCGCAAGCAGCGAATCCAAGCCTGATTATGATTCTACCCGTGCTAACGCTCAGTCTGCATATCAGGAATTGGATAACGACGCTGAATAATTATGAAGCAAATCCTGCTTTTGCCGCTGGCCCTGTGGCTTGTCTCCTGTTCCCTTTCGTCTGACGCAAAGACTTCTGCCTCGGATGTTTCCGCGGTCCGAAATTCCGCAAATGTCGCCTACTCCGATTTAGGTCAGACGTCGGGGCAGCCTTCGGCCCAAACTGCGAATCCGTCTGTAAATCCGTCTGCGAATCCGTCTGCAGATCAGGGGCAGGCCGCAATAAACGCACAGTCATCTGGAACGTGCCCTGATGACACGGACCTTCGTGGCGAGGGAATTGATGCCGATTACAATCAGGCTGTGGTTTTGGCTCAGAAGGCCATTGCCGCCCAGATCCAGTCGACAGTATCTGCCGCAACTCACACCAAGGTGTCTTCTACTGAAGATGCTGATGGTCACGAAATCATCAAGTCCAGTTTTGATATGGAGACCAAGGTCCTGGCTCATCTTGAAAATGCCCAGGATGCCAAGGTTGTCTTGAAGCAGCCGCACAATGGTAAGGTGAAGGTCGTTGCCTGCATGTCCCGAAACGATGCCATGAAACCCTTCCGCTTCAAGGCCGGCGTTTTTCAGGATTCCCTCCACTTGTATGCCAAGACTTATGAGGGTGCATCGCATCCCCTTCAGAAAAACAAGACTTACAAGTTGGGCCGTCAGGTGTATATCCGTTATGTAGCCAATCGGGAAATCCTCCGTAGTTTCGGGATGGTTGACGAAGCATCCTCTGCTGCCACCGATGCCGATTACGCCTACATGCACAATGATTTTTCCCAATTCCTTTCCACCTATGCCATGTACTTTGAGGCTCCCGAGAACGATGTGGAACGTTCCATTTTCTCGGTGGTTTCGCAGAACTTTAGCGTGGTCAGTGGACTGTGCAAGGGCGGCCTTGTCCTGAAGGCTGGCGTTCTTGACCAGAATTGTAAGGAAGGTAGCTTGGGTATCAAGTGCTCTGCGACTTTGACCCTTACCGGTTCTTCTTGTGAAGGTGAACGTTATTTTGAACTGCATGCCAGTGCTGCCGGTACCGGCAAGTACGATGAAGCCGAGGCCATGGATCGCCTGAACAAGAATATCGGCAAGGCTGAATGGTTTGCGGATTGGCGTCGCGAACTGAACCGCTGGAGAATGAAGTGAAATTAAAAAAATCATTGATTTTAGCTTTGTGCATCGTGTCTTTGGCTTTTGCCAAGTTCGCTCCCCAGCCCTCTGCGAATCCCTCTGCCAAATATGCCCCAGACGATGAATATGTGGAAGAGCCTGATGTACCGCCATCGGTAAGGCTGAAGATTCCTTCGGCCATTGCAGATTCCTTGCCCTGGTTTGCTGTACGCGAAGTGAGTGTCGCCAATACTTCTTTTACCAAGATGCACCTGACTAAGCTCGCCCAGAATAACGACCGTGTGGCCCTGGTCTACTTTGCCACCTGGTGTATTCCCTGCCGCGTGGGAGTCAAAAATCTGGCCGCCGCCGAAGCCCTGTTGACCCAGAACAAGACCGAAGTTGTTCTTGTGAATATCGGTGAAACTGATGAAAAGGCTATTGCACGTTGGGTCGAAAAGTTGGGTGCTAGTCGATTTAAGGTCGTTGTGGACCCCTTCAAACGTATGACCGAGAATTTCGGCATCACCCGTTCCGGTGAAGAGATGTCTTTGCCCAAGACACTGGTGGTGGATTCCAAGGTCAAACCGGTGAAACTCATTGGCAAGGAAGGCGGCGACTGGCCCCAGGCCCTTTGGACAAAGTAAATTAAAAGTTTGAGGTTAACATGTATCTGATTGTCGGTCTCGGAAATCCTGGAACTCAGTATTCTAACACCCACCACAATGCCGGTTTTATGGCTGTCGAAAAATTGGCTACTTCCGGTGACTGGAAATCTGAACACAAGGCACTGACCCAGAAGGTGGTTGTCGGTGGGCAGGAATGTCTGCTGGCCAAACCTCAGACCTATATGAATTTGTCTGGCGAGTCCGTTCAGGCTCTTATGACTTGGTATAAAATCAAGCCGGAACAGCTACTTGTTTTTAGTGATGATATTAATCTCGATGTGGGTCGCATCCGTTGCCGTGCCAACGGCAGTCATGGCGGTCAGAATGGCCTTCGTAATATCATCGAGAAAATTGGTGACAAGTTCCCCCGCATCCGCTTTGGTGTGGGTAAGTGCCCTCCCAAGTTTGACCTTTCCAACTGGGTCTTGGCGAAGTTCCCGCCCGAAGACCGCCCCGCTTTCGACGAGGCTCTCGAAAAAGTAAAACCTCTGGTGGAATGCTACTTCAAGTTCGGCATTGAAAAGTGCATGGAACGCTATAACGGCAAGTAATTCCTTTTGACGTGTCGCTCGGTTTTTTCTATCTTATCTTTGCAAAATAGAATGAGGTTCATTTATGAAAATTTTGCCTGAAGCTTTAACGTTTGATGACGTTCTTCTCGTTCCCGCAGCTTCCTCCGTTTTGCCGTCCCAGACAGACGTGAGCACTCAGCTTGCTCCGAACATTAAGCTCAACATCCCTGTGATCAGTGCTGCTATGGATACCGTTACTACGGCTCCCCTGGCAATCTCCATTGCTCTTCAGGGTGGTCTTGGCATTATTCACAAGAACATGAGCGTCGAAGAACAGGCCGAAGAAGTTCGCAAGGTCAAGCGCTGGCAGTCCGGTATCGTTAGCAATCCGGTGACCCTGGAAGCTGACCAGCCGGTTTCCGCTGCATTCGAAATGCGCGCTGCCCATAAGATTAGCGGTTTCCCCATTCTCAAGAATGGCAAGCTGGTGGGTATGCTCACTAGCCGTGACCTCCGCACTATCTCCGACTACAATGTGAAGATTGAAAAGGTGATGACCAAGAATCCGGTCACCGCAAGCCCGAAGATCAGCCTTGCCAAGGCTAAGGAACTCCTGGCCGAAAAGCGTATCGAAAAGCTCCCGCTGGTGGACAATGCAGGCAACCTCAAGGGCCTCATCACCATGACCGACATTCTGAAGCGCGAAAACAACCCCTCCGCAAGCCTGGACAAGAATGGCCAGTTGCTGGTGGGTGCTGCTGTCGGTACCTCTGCAAATACTCTGGAACGCGTTGCAGCCCTCGTTGACGCTGGCGTCGACCTGTTGGTGATCGACACCGCTCACGGCCACCACATCGGTGTCCGCAACATGGTGAAGACCGTCCGCAAGAAGTATCCCAAGCTCACCATCTGCGGTGGTAACGTTTGCACTCCGGAAGCTGTTACTGAACTTGCCAAGTGCGGTGCCAACATCGTCAAGGTGGGTATCGGTCCTGGCTCTATCTGCACCACCCGTATCGTGGCTGGCGTAGGTTACCCCCAGTTCTCCGCTGTTGTGGAATGCGGCAAGGCTGCACGCAAGGCTGGCGTCAAGATTATCGCTGACGGTGGTCTCAAGTTCTCTGGCGACATCGTGAAGGCTCTGGCCGCTGGCGGTCACGCCGTGATGATCGGTTCCATGTTCGCAGGTACCGAAGAAGCTCCGGGCGAAGTCATTCTCGCTGATGGCCGTAGCTTCAAGAGCTACCGCGGTATGGGCTCTCTGGGCGCTATGGCTGCAGGTTCTGCAGACCGTTACTTCCAGGGTGGCATCAAGGAACCCCGCAAGTTCGTTCCGGAAGGCATCGAAGGCCGCGTTCCTTACAAGGGACCGCTCCGCGATACCATTTACCAGATCATCGGTGGTATCCACTCCGCTATGGGTTACGCAGGTGCTGCAAACCTGAAGGAACTCTACGACAAGGCTACCTTCGTCCGTATCACTGGTGCAGGTCTCCGCGAATCTCATCCCCACGATGTGACCATCACCAAGGAAGCCCCGAACTACAGATCCGAAGGTTAATTTGGCCGCGGACTTTGGCCGCTCGCTAACCATTTGAAAATCCCGTTGCAGTTTTTAGCTGTAGCGGGATTTTTGTTTAGAAAGACTCTGTTTTGTTTGATGGGAAATTTTTTTTATATTCAGAATAACATATGAGGATTGGATGAAAAGAATTTCTTTGTTTGGTATTACGGCTTGTTTTGCCTTAGGGTTAGTCGCATGTGGTGATGATGGAAACAGCACAAACGCAGTTGATGAGGTGTCTAGTTCCTCGGAATCTATTACTTTGGAATCAAGTTCCTCAGACGAAATCACCAGTGGTTCCGCAAGCGGTAACACTACAAAGATTGCTTACACTCTCAAACCCTTTAAAGGTCCGCTGCCCAATCCTCATAAGGGCTTTACGCTCCTTACCGAAGGTGCCTGGAATTTCGTTCCCGAATTCAGGTACGGTCCCGATAAAAATGGCGCATGGGATTTGATTACCTACGGTTCCGGATATCAGCGTTGGGACAAATTGAATCCCGGCAAGGGAGTTTACGATTGGTCCGAACTTGAGGATCTGCTGAACGTACTTCAGGAACATGGTCTGGGTTACGCTTTGCGAGTGTTCCCTTACTCTCCCTGGTACATCACGGGTAACGATACGCCTACAAGTGAATACGACTGGACTCCTGACTGGGTTTACGAAGAGGGAGCCAAGAAGGATTACGCCATCTTTCAGGATAATGGTGCCCGTGCCCAAGTTCCCAGATGGGATGATCCTGTCTACCTGAAGGCCGCCAAGGATTTCGCTACGGCTATGGCAGAAAAGTATGATGGGGATCCCCGCCTTGAATACATTGATGTCCGTACCTTTGGTGAATGGGGCGAATGGCACGTTTCCCATCTGGATGGTAGCGATATGCCGCCCCTAAAGGTTCAGAAGGAATTGCTGGACCATTACGCTTCTGTATTCAAGAAGACTTTGCTTGCCTTGCCTTCTGATGCCTATGGCGAAATTTACACCTATGCGTTAAGCCTTGGGATTACCAAGCGTGACGACGGCTTTATTGGAATTCCCGGTACTGCAGATTCCTTGGTGCGTGCCTACGAGGCAGGGCTTCCGACTATTGCAGAAAATATTGGCAGCTACGAAAGAATGCTGACCTTTGACGATCGTGAGTACAAAAAGTGGACTCCGGAACGTTGGGTTCACGAAATTACCACAGCTCATTTGACCTACTATGTGCTGGAACAGGAAAGCGATTGCGGATTTAAAATCTACAGTGAACACAAGGACTTGGCAGATTCCCTGACCCATGTGATCGGTTACAATTTCATGGTGCAGCAGGCTGAACTTCTGACGGTTACGGGTGACAAGGAAACTACAAATACATTGAATATCACCGTAAAGAACACGGGCATTGCTCCCTGCTTCTTTGATATTTATATGGTGGCAGAATTGGTCAACGGCGAAGGCGAAGTTCTTGAACAGCTGGGTAAAACCATCAAGGTTTCCAAGGGTACTTTCAAGGACGAAATGGTTCGTGATTTTACTTTTGCTAACTCAGTTCCTGCAAGGCTGACCAATGTGGCGGCGCTGCCGGGAGTTTCTGTGGCGCTCTCTATCTACGAAAGTGAAGAAGCTTTCAAAAGCGGAAAGAATCCTACCGTACGTTTCGATAACGACGGCCTGCAGGCAAACAATAAGCTGTTGCTGAAACCGTAATTTTGACGAGATGAAATTAGCCTGCACGAGTCTTCGTGGCAGGCTTTTTTTATAGGTTGATTTTGTCGGCTGTTCCTAGGTGTTGACGCCTTCTCCGGAACTGCGCAAATCTCGCATGGCCTGGCTTGCCATGTCATGAACTTCCTTTTGGCGAGGGAACTTGTGGTAGGGGAGAATTCCGATTTCCACGTTCTCCGGCTTGGGGTAGTTTTGAATATACTGGACGTTGGAGAGGAATACGATTTTTTCGAAGGTGCCCGCGCGGTTTTTAGAGCTCGCTCGGTTTTCAGAGCTCGCGCGACATTCTGACGTACCGAACTTCTCCAGGACGTGGTCCATGGCCCTGTAAATCATCTGAAATTCCTTGGTGTTAAAGTCCGACGTAGTGTAGGTGTCCACGATTTTCCCGCCAACGCCATCCTTGGAATCGGTGGCGAAGGTTTCGGCAATGTAGGCCCCGCCGCCGGCCCGTTCCTTGTGGCCGTAATCGCAGCTGCCGCCTACCCAGACGTATAAAGTGTCTTTTTCGAATTTCATTTTATGGTGCGAAAGATAAATAAATTGAATGTTTGTGCTATCTTTGAATTCATGAGGTTAGTGAGATTCGTTCTTTTTTGCTTATTGATAATCGGGTTGCCTTGTCTGGCTTCAGCCAAGTATGTGGCGGTGCTTGAGACTGTCTGCAATGACTCCACGGTCATGCCCTTTCAAGAAAGGCAGTTCATCACTAACGTGTTGCGTGCCGGGGCTGTTAAGGCCTTGCCTGCGGATTTCGGATTTACCATTATGACCCGGGATAATATCAATGCCATGTTGCCTCCCGATATGTCTATCGAGGATTGCGAGGGTAGCTGTCTGGTTGAAACGGGGCGCAACATTTCTGCCGACTATGTAGCTCAGGCTCGCGTAGGTCTCTATGGTGAAAAGTTCACCCTGACAGTTGAATTGTACGAAACGATTTCTAGTAAACTGGTTTCCAGCTTTACTGGCCGCGGTGTCGATGCCGAGGAACTGCTTGGAATTGTAGAGTCTCGAGCCCACGATTTTTTTTTGATTTGCCGTGGTAATGAACCATCTCCTTATCCGTTAGACGCACCCGTCGACGAATCCCCTAAACCCGTCGATGAATCCACTAATATAGCGCCCCCGGATTCCGCACCCGAAACGGTTGAGGATTCCGAACCCAAGATTCTCGTTCCCCGTCTGTACACTTATGCCGAGGATTCCTCCATGGTGGCCCAGAAGGCCGCTCAGGAAAAGGCTAGTGCCGCAAGGAAGGTGGCACCTGCCATGGCTGAATCCAATGTGCGAACCACCTTGATTGTCGTTTCTGCGGTAACCACCGTGATTGGTGTCGTGGGGGCATTTTTTGCCGACTATTACGCTGCCGATGCTTACGACGAGATTCCCGATAACAAGTACCAATATCGAGACAACTTGAACGACATCCGTCTGGCACAGAACCTGCGTACGGTGGGAATCATCATGGGTGCCGTTGGCGCTGTTGGCTTGGGTTTCAGTATTTTCTTTTAGGCGGTAAAGATGAACGTTAGATTTTTTGTTTTGTGCTGCCTACTTGTTTTGCCTTTTGTCGCCTGCACGGATTATGTGGGTGATTATGAAGATTTGTACGGCCACCTGGAAAACGAGTCGTCCTCTAGCTTCGATAAAAAAAGCTTTGTGGCCGAGGGGTACAGTAGTTCCAGTTCCAGCTACAGGTATAGCTCTGGAGCGAGCAGTTCTTCCTGGTACAGCAGTTCCTCCTGGAGGTATTCTCAGGAGTCATCCGTAAGTTCCTCTTCTAGTATTTCCATACCTTCGTCCTCCAGTTTCGTTTCTGGGTTCAAGGGCTCCTATGGAGTCATGGTGGATTCTCGAGACGACAAGGTTTATAGGACCGTTTCTATTGGCGACCAAGAGTGGATGGCCGAAAATTTAAGGTATACCGGGGTGGAGCACGAGTGCCGTGATGATAAACCGTCAAATTGTGATATTTATGGGGCTTACTATTGGACAACTTCTGTACAAATTTATAAGGTATGCCCGGAAGGGTGGAGTGTGCCTACTTTGGGGCAGTGGGAACTTTTGGTGAATTATGCCAAGGCGAAGAAAGGTTCAATCTATTATGATGACGCACTGAAGAGTGATACGTTGTGGTCTTTGAAACGGCAGGCCGACGTATATAATTCCCTGGGATTTGCCGCTCTCCCGTTGGGGATGGCTGATGATTGGGGGTCCCCGATGGGTATGAAAGCTCATTTTTGGACATCTTCGGCTGTTGGGACCTACGATTTAGATGATATGGATGTCTGGATCTATACCATCGAAAATACGGCTGAAGCCCTGCTTTACCGGACCAAGGATATTAGGATGCCGGTTCGTTGCATTAAGAATGATATGCGGATGGGGCAAATGTTAGACGAACGAGACAGCACCATATATAAGACCGTAAAGATAGGAAGTCAAACTTGGATGGCCGAGAATCTGAATTACGAAGATCCCGATGGGGAAAGCTACTGCCGTGATTTCAACCTTGATTCTTGCCTCGTGTATGGTCGTCTATATAGCTGGAATGCTGCCCAGAAAGCCTGCCCGACAGGCTGGCGTCTTCCCGAGAAAATGGATTTTGAATCTCTTCTCGATACCGTCAAGGCTCATGCTGGCGATTTCGGGGTAGGCGAGGGTTTGATGGCTGTTGGCAAGTGGGGACGTCTGAATGCCCGTGATTTCTACGGCTTTAACGCCATACCCGCTGGGTTCCGTAGGCACGACATTTTCAGTAAGACGGATTATGCCCTGTTCTGGGGTTCTACGAATTCTGTTGCCGACGACGGAGAGACCAGTGCCCACGTTGGCCTGTATCTGAGCAATCAAAACAAGGACGTGAATTTGGATCCGTTTGCAGATGACCTGTATGAAGCCAGTGTCCGCTGCATAATGGAATAACTGTTTTTTGTCAAAAAATCCATAAGTATTTGTTTGTGGAGGGGTGATTGAGGCTGGCGAAATTATAAAATTCGTTACGTTTCTGTATAAAATGAAAACCCCAGCTATGCTGGGGTGTTCAAGTAAAGCCTTCTGGCGATCATGAAAAAAGAAATCCTTTGGCTAAATTGATGGTGCGGTCTGCCAACTGCATCACAATAAAACCAAAGGATTAATATGAATAATAGAAATACAACTGCACATACAACGTGGAATTGCAAATATCACATTGTGTTTGCCCCAAAATTTAGAAGGAAGGTTTTCTACGGGGAACAGTTAGGCCTATTCGGAAAGAAATAACCCGTTTACGGGTAGCCGGGTAAGGACCATCGCAGGTGGCAGACTGCGTACGCGTGTTAGCGCGTGCCGTAACATAGGGCTTTGCCCGTCTATGAAGAACCACCGGCCGGTGGGTTCCTTTTTTCTGGTTAGATTTTTTATATTTGCGTCAACCAAAATATAGGGGTTAAAATATGAAAATCAAATTGTTCTGCTGCATGGCCGCTGTGGCCATGGCATTTACTGGCTGTGCCAAGAAACCCACATTCTTCGTTGATCCGGAATGGACCGAAAAGCCCACATCCGTAACCGTTGAATTCACCAAGCCCATGGTCGAAAATCAGGATGACGTGAAGGATGACCTGGAAGAATACGCCGACAATTTCAGCGCCTGGTTCAAGGCTGAATTGACCAAGGATCTGAATCTGGTGACCAAGAATTCCGTGGCTTTCGACGTTGTTGAAGTGAATGCAAGTGACCTGGTCCACGAAAAGGATAGCATCCAGACTGTGGAATTCAACATGATGAAGCCCATGGCCATGGATGGCGAAGGTTATTACCTGGTGCTTTCTAATGTGAACTTCAGCCGTCGCGAAGATTCCTACGAAAACTGGGCATACATCCAGAATGTCTCTCAAAATGGTTACGGTGCTCCTGCTAACAACAGCATGGCAACCGCAGGCCCCACCATCGCGGATAACGGTCTGTGGCTTTACGCTGACTACGCTTATTATAGCGCCAAGACTGGTAACCGTGTCGCCTTTGGACATTGGAATATCAAGAGCAAGTTTGCCTACGCCATGACCAGGGGTGATTGGGAAAAATGCGTGTTGGCTCTCGTGAAAAAGACTCTTGCAAGAACTCCAATCTTGAAAAATAAATAGAATTCGCTGTGCGATTTTAGAACCACATGCGTTATTGAAAAAGACTTGTTCTGTATTGAACAAGTCTTTTCCTTACTTTGCGGCGGGATAAGTTAGCGGCGTGTTTTCAAGGATTTCTTCTATAGAAGTCTGGATTAATCGTTTCCAGCTGTCGCGCCCTAAGTTGCGGACATATTCTTCGTTGGTGTTGAATTCGCCGTAGCCAAGAATCTTTTGGGTTCCCGTGTCGTAGAAGGCGTATCGGCCTGACATGGATATGAAGTAATTGGTGGACGATGTTGTTGGGGTGCCCGCCGCTATATTATGGGTATAGTACGAGGTCCTTTGAGTTCGTCCAAACCAGAGATTGTTCAGAACGACGTAGATTTCGGCGTCGCTGTTAAATGTCTTGGGCTTGCCGACCGTGACGGGATTTTTCCCTAAGGTCACTTTTTCTTCTAGCATTTCTTCCTTAGAAATTCTTTCGGCAGTGAAGTCAACATGGTTGGAATAGAACTTCACATTTTCTTCGAGCTGCCTTGCAAACCATACCGTGAAGTTTTCATCTTCCACAAGGACATCATCTAGATCCTCTTGATTTTCTACAACTCCGGTAGAAAAAATAAATTTTGCTTTTGCCGGTTTATTGGTCCATTGGGAATCAACAAAAAAACGGGGGCTGGAACAGCCAACGAATAAAAATGCAGCTATGGCTGCACCCAGTAAAATCTTTAAGTTCATCTTCTTAACCCTTAAAAATGAAGCTCACATGAGCGGCGAGAAAGGTAGTAAATGCTTATGCATGTGAAGGTTGGGACAGATTTACATTAGCAATGATTTTGTCATTTGCTCTACGTAAGGGATGTTCAGGGGAAGATCCGTCGTCTCGGTGGTGGCGATAAAGTTTATTCCTGGAATGTAGCCAGCGGCAGCGTAGCTTCGTTGTTTTTCTATAGCGTTTCTGGCGTAATTGGGATTGTCCATCATGCCAAAATGTTCCCAGATGAATTCCTGACGGGTGCGCTTGTTTAAGCAGGTGAAGTCGGGATAGAATGTGACTGCCTTGCTTTGCATGAGGTCGGCGTCTTGATTGAGGGTGCGTCGGCGAATGTTGTTCGTCGGTGTTTCGGCGGTTATGCTTGACGTATCCCCGATGATTAATTCCAGCGGGGCTTCGTAACGAAACGGAATGTTGTGGCGGGCGAGGCATTCGGCGATAATCACCTCAGATTTGGAACGGACCCGTAATCCGCTATTAGTGAAATGTTCTGGAGTATCCTTTGCGAAAAATTTTCCACTGTATGGCTTGGCTTGCCATTGCGCTGCAAATTCCTCGTCGGTTAAGAGCAAAGGCGTTACGAATCTCCTTTTGGCTTCCGTAAGGTTTGTATGAACCGCAATGATGTCTTCGGGATGAAAATCCTTTAGGAATCGGGCTAGCGCCTTTTGTTGCCTTTCAATAATACGGTTGCATTTTTCGAGGTACTCTTTTTGCGCAAGTGATGAAATCAGCTTGGAGTCAGACTTTGGAATGTATTTTCCGTTAGTATCTCCTTTCGTTGTGATGTGATAGTATTGAGGAGTGCCCTTGTTGATGGCGATGCGTAAGGATCCTTGCTGTTTTTTGGCCTTGCTTCGGAAAATTCGCTGAGAAAGAGCGGATAGTTGAACAACGACATCTTCCAGGATGTTGCGAATTTGGGTAATTGGTGTTTTGACAAGATGATTTTGCATTTTTTACCTATAAATTGGAATGTATTTGGTGTATTATGGGTATAATTTGGGTCGGAACCTGGTTATTTGTAAAGATGTTTTTTTGAATTACCTATAACAGACTTGAATACTGGTTTTGTTATAGGTAGTGTAGGGCTTTTTTCCCAGATTTGGTCAAATTTTGTGTTAGTTTGTTTGTAATTTTACCTATAAGAATTGAAAAGGATCATTTTTTATGGGTATAAATTCTGTTTAGTATCTTCTTTTCGTTGTAGCGAACCTCCAGAAACAAAAAAAGGATCCACCCCGAGGGGCGAATCCTTAATAAATTATGTGTACTGCGCTTTTTAGAGGGGGCGACCCATGCAGGCTCTTTGTCCCGCGTAAACATGCAGGTGAGGCGAGCTGCTTGCGAAGGTCTGCGGCATTAATCGCGGCGCTTCCTCGTGCAGGCTCACTTTGCAAGCTTTTGACGCCTTTGGCGTCCGCTGCTGCGTTCGGTCATGCCGACAAATTTGCTTGTCGGCGCGACTCTCACTTTGCAAGCTTCTCAGTTGCAGCAGCGACGCTGAGCAGGTCGGCTTCCTGGAAGGGCTTGCCGATCCACTGCAGGCCAACGGGCAGGCCGCCAGCCATACCGCAAGGAACGCTTACGCCGGGGAGACCGGCCAGGTTCAGGCTAACGGTGTAGATGTCGCTCAAGTAAACGGCCATGGGGTCGCTTTCGTTCATGCCACACTTCAGCGGGAGACCCGGCATGGTGGGGCTGGCGATTACGTCGCATTCTTCGAAAGCCTTGTTGAAGTCGTCGGTAATGAGGCGACGGACCTTCTGAGCCTGAACGTAGTAGGCATCGTAGAAGCCTGCGGAAAGCACATAGCTACCCAGGAGGATACGGCGCTGCACTTCCTTACCGAAAGCTTCGCTGCGGCTCATGGAGTACAGGTCGATCAGCTTGCGGGCGTCCTTGCTGCGGTAACCGTAGCGAACGCCGTCGTAGCGGGAAAGGTTGGAGCTAGCTTCTGCAGTTGCAATGATGTAGTAACTGGAAACTGCGTTGCCGATGTTGGGGAGGCTTACTTCCTTGATGGTGGCACCTTCGGCTTCCAGCTTCTTCAGCATGGCTTCGATGGCTGCCTTGCATTCAGGATCAAGACCTTCGGCGAAGTATTCCTTAGGAACGCCAATGACCTTGCCTTTCACGCCAGCGTCCAGCTTTGCAGTAAAGTCTTCTGCGGGGCGGGTGCTGGTGGTGTTGTCATGGGGGTCAACGCCAACAATAGCGTTCATCAAGATTGCAGCGTCCTTGACGGTAGAACCGAAGGGGCCGATCTGGTCCAGGGAGCTGGCGTAGGCCAACAGACCGTAACGGGAAACGCGGCCGTAGGTGGGCTTCAGACCCACGACGCCAGTGCAGGCGGCGGGCTGACGGATAGATCCACCAGTGTCGGAACCAAGTGCGCAGGCGACGGTACCGCTGGCAACAGCTACGGCAGAACCACCGGAGGAACCACCCGGAACGCGGGTTTCATCCAGAGGGTTCTTAACAGGACCGAAATAAGAGGTTTCATTGGAAGAACCCATGGCGAATTCGTCCATGTTGGTCTTACCGATGATGATGGCGCCTGCAGCTTCCAGCTTTTCGACAGCGGTAGCGGTGTAGGGGGCCACGAAATTTTCAAGAATTTTGGAAGCGGCGGTGGTGCGGGTTCCGACCAGGCACATATTGTCCTTGATGGCGACGGGGATGCCGTCAAGAGCACCCAGGGTCTTGCCTTCGGCGCGACGCTTGTCGGATTCAGCAGCCTTTTCCAAAGCACGTTCGTTGAGAACGGAAATGTAGGCGTTCAAATTCTTAGTAGCTTCGACCTTAGCCAGAGCTTCTTCAGTGAGCTTCACAGAAGTTGTGGCGCCGCTAGCCAATTGAGCTTGCAATTCTTCAATAGTAATCATTACCTTTCTCCGGACCATTTCATAATGTAGATGCCGACAACCATGCCGATGATGCTGGCGAAGTTAATCTTGAAGCCAACGCCAAAGGCAATCTTGATCATGTACAAGTCAAGAACCACGGGTTCCGGCTTGTCGGGAAAACCGATATTAAAGGGAAAAGCTGTAACAAACACGTTGTGAACGATATTGTTGTAACCACCCGCATTCATCAATTCACCGAGTTGACCGAACAGCACTCCCAGGCATTCTCCCAGGACACCGCCGATAATCAAGCCCAGTACAATAAAAAGCACGAGACGTGCAAATGTATTCTTATGACTCATGAGCTCAAATATAAAAAAAGGGGAGAGATAAGGGCAGCGAACAATGAAGAGTGAACAGTGAATAATTACGAATTACAAGATATGATATAACGTTAGGCGTCGTTGGCACGATAAAAAAACTCCCATCTACCTACTGTCTACTTCCTACTACCCAATCGACCAGTCAATGGGTTCCAGCCCTTTACTTTGCAGGTAGGCGTTTGCCTTGCTGAAGTGCTTACAACCAAAGAAACCGCGGTAGGCCGAAAGGGGGCTGGGGTGGGGTGCGGTCAAGATCAGATGCCCGCGGCCGGGAGCCACCAACTCCTGCTTCTTGATGGCGAAACTGCCCCACAAAAGGAACACCAGGTTTTCGCGGGTGGCCGAAAGCCTCTTGATGATGGTGTCAGTAAATTGCTGCCAACCGATTCCCGCGTGGCTTGCGGCCTGGTGGGCGCGAACTGTCAGGGATGCATTCAAAAGCAAGATCCCCTGCTGAGCCCAGGATTCTAGATTGCCATGGGGCGGCGGGTTGATTCCCAGGTCGTCGTGCAGTTCCTTGAAAATGTTGATCAGCGAAGGGGGCGGCTCGATTCCCATGGGTACAGAAAAGCAGAGGCCATGGGCCTGACCCGGGTTGTGGTACGGGTCCTGTCCGATGATAACGGCCTTGACCTTGTCTACAGGGCAGAAGTCCAGCGCTGCGAAAATTTTAGAGGCCGGCGGATACACCACATGCTGTTTGGCGCGTTCGTCTAAAAGCGTATTCTTAATTTGTTTGAAATAATCCTGCTCAAATTGGTCGCTGAGCAGGTTCAGCCAGGATTCTTCGAGTTTTACAGCCATAACTACTTGTGGAAATTAACGTTAAACCAGCCGGTCTTTCCGTCTGAGGATTTTGCGATGCCGCAGGCGACGGAACTGTACTTGGTACTGCTCATGTTGAGATAATGACCGATGTAGGAGTAGTCTTCCGATTTGTTGGGGTCGCGCTGGCCGCTTTCCACCAACTTCTTTTCGTTCCACATCATTTCTAGGTAGTAGTCCACGATTTTCTCTTCGGTTCCCATCCAGGAAAGTGAGATGTTGGGGCCGGAGTTCTGGGCAAATTCACCGCAGTCCCCGAAATGACCATGGGCCGAGTTTGCCTTAAGGTCGGCTGCGGCCTGTTCTTCGACACAAGTCTGCTTTGCTTCGGGGGCAAGAACTAGGGACGTCAGACCTTCTGTGGCGCGGTACTTGTTAATTACGTCTAGGCAGTAACTGCGCCAATCCGATGCTTCTGCAGTTTCACTGCTTGCCGGCGTGGAGGCCTGGCTGCTGGAGGAATTGCTTGTCAAGGATTCGCTGCTTGCCGGAACGGTCGTTGACTCGCTGCTTGCCGGGGTTGCGGAAGATCCGTTGTTGGATGAACTGCTTGCGCTAATATTTCCGTCTTCTTTTGGGGAACTGGAGGATGTTTCCGCAGACTGATAATTAGAACAGGATGAGGTTTCGTCTTGGACAGAAACGCTGGAGGAATCGTCACCGCAGGCAACGAACATCAATGCTGCAGAAACTGTAAAGATAGGGAAAAGCTTGAACATACAAGAAAAAATAATATAAGAACGCCGGAATGTCACAACAAACCTTCTCGCCGTGGGTCGTTCTGAACTTGTTTCAGAATCCCATGGTCGCACGAGACCCTGTGCTCCCTCTGGGTGACATTAGGCGTCATCGGCGCGATAATAAAAACTCATATCTGATATCTCATATCTTGTATCTGATACCTAGCCATGAAAACATGGAAATGTTTTGTATAAAATGTAAAATCGGAGTTTTTTTTGTGACCATTGATAATTAAATATGGCTTTTCGGCCTATCCGACGGGTTTCTATAAAAGTTATGGAAACATTTTCACGGGGAATGGCGATTCGCTAAAAAATAAGCCTCCGAAGTTCAAAAACTCCGGAGGTCTTTTTTAAACTCGTTCTGCCAGGATTGCGATTTTCTCGCCTTTGTGACGGGTGTAGAAAAGTATGGCTTCTTTCTTGCCCTTGGGCTTTAGCCTCTTGATTTCTTCGGTGGGGTCTACCTTTACACCGCGAAGCTTTAGGGTCAGCTTGCCGATGTTATGTCGCTTGAGCATATCGCGGACGGCGCTGGTGGCGATTTCACAGTTGTCAAGAATCTTGAAGTTGGCAAAGGCGGGGGAGGGGAGCGGACTTTCGCTTGCCACGTAGGCGATGCCTTCTGAAATCAGGTGGGCGTCTGAGTTTGCGGCCTGGGCCACGCTTCCAAAAAGGTGGCTGCGGATCAGCAGTGCCGTCGGTTCTGCCAGGTATTCCGAAACTTCGCCGACGGGCAAGTCGCTTTCGCTGGTGGCGTTGCGGAAACTTCTTTCGCAGCCGGGCAGATCGTGTTCGGCGTCCTTGTTGGAGGCAGCCTGTATCTCGGTTAGCGTTCCCTGCCAGATTGCATCCGTACCATCTGCGGCTTTTACAACCTCGCCATTTTTATCCACCATGATGGCCCGAACTTTTCCGGGGTTCTTTGCCAATGCGCCAAACAGCACCAGCAATTCGCGGCAGTCGGCGTGGCTTCCTAGGTAAACCAGTTCTGCATCCTGGGGAATTTCGTTGGTGGGGTAGCCGGGAGGAAGTTTTGCCATGCCGCCCTTGTAGTGCCTTGAAATTTCAAGAACCTCTTCGAAGGTGGGGGTGAGATTGCGGAGGTCACGCTGGTTTTCGCCTTCTACGGTACGGCGGGCAGGGTCGATGGTAAAGAAGTCTGCTTTTTCTTGTGCGGGGGAGTCGCCATTTTTGCGGGCGATTTCTCGAACGTCCCCGGAGATCGTCGAACTGGATTCACCGCGGAAATTTTCTGTGTTGTAGGCGTACATCTGCAGACGGTCGGGGTCCAGGTCTACGCCAGTCACTTTGAAATTCTGGGGAATAAAGAAACTGTCGCCGCCCATGCCGCAGCAGAGGTCGTGTACCCGCGGGCTTTCGCCAATGTTTTCGGCTCCCGCTTGCCACAGGTTTGCCTTGTAACGGCCGATATCCTGGGCGGTACTCTGTTCCAAAGCTAGGCGGTCGCATAGCAAAAAGGCGTCGTTGCCTGATTTCTTGCCGGCTTCGCCAAAAAACTTTTCACGAAATTTGGGGACCAACATCATGTAGTCCATGATGGCGGCCCGTTCTTCATTGCTGTATCCGGCCTTGTTCAGTGCTGTAGAAATTTGCAGGGCATCCATCTTCTTCTTGATGGAGCTGAGGATGAATTCTTGTACGGCAGGGGATATGAGCAGGTCGGAATAAAGCATTGTTGCAAATTTAGCTTTTGTTGAAAGGGATTTGTGCTAGAAAAATGTTTTTAAAAGTAATCTAAAAGTATTGAAAAGTTGTTGATATGTAGTAAAAAAGTAATCGTTGACACCCTCGCAACGAATGTTAAGATTTTTTATCTTTGCCGCCAGATTTGATTCAGTGGGATTGGTGAGTCAAATTTATTGTTTTGGTAGTTGGATTCCCAATCTTAGGTAAGTGTATGAATGTACATGAGAAAATGAAAGCATTTGATGCTTTTCAGTTTTTCGGCCAGTTCACCTTTAACCGATTCTTTAAACAAGATAAGGCTAACAGGTTTAATGATCAATACAAAGCCGTCGTTGCCCCCCAGGGGCGCGATGGAGGTTCCAGTCGGTATCGCTTTGATGCTTTCTGGGGATCTCGCCCTTACGATATGGGCGTTGTCTCTAGGGATATCGATGGAAACCTGGTTGCTCCGACGTGTGTTACTTTGTCGGAAAGTGGCGCCAGCCTAAGATATTTGCAGCTTGATAACGGATCTGTAGACGTAAGGCTTTACCCTGCAAGAACGGATACCGATCGGGCCGATTCCGTACAGTTTATCCGATTGGGCTTGTATAAGAATCCCAGAATGCTTTTGAACAGTACAATCCTGCGCAAACATTGGGATGCCATGTACACGGTCATGGAAAACACGTCTATCTTGGGCAGCCCTTCCTTGGTATCTCAGGCAAAGATGTTCTGGTTGCTCCATGGCAAGGTATACTACAAGGATGGTTCCCTCCGTGCGCCCAGGGATCTTGTTTATCTCAAGAAGGTCCTTAACTACGTTTCGACGATTGTGTTTTGCGCCATGACGTTGAAAGTGGTTCTGTAAAACGATAAACCGCTGACTTTTTACCAACAGTTAACGAATGTTGCCCCGTAAAAAGGGTAAATTTAACTGTATGGGAAAGATTAAGGGTATTATTGGGCTTGCTGCACTGGCTTTGATCGGGTGCGGCGGCAGTTCCACTGAGGCGTTGCCTGATGAATTGGGCAATGAACCTTTGCCGGAAAGTTCTTTTGAGGTTCTTCCAGAAAGTTCAGCTGACGATTTTTTGACCAGTAGTTTTGTTGACGTGTCCGTCAGCAGTTCTGCCGACGAAATTCCTCTGAGTTACTCGGATGAACCTTCTGTAAGCAGTTCTTCAGACGGACCCATCAGCAGTTCCGCAGACGGACCCATCTGCAGTTCCGCAGACGAACCTGTCAGCAGCTCTTTGGATGAACCGCTTCCCGGTTCTTCTTCCAGTTTGCGTTCTCATCCCGAGTATTCCAAAATCCTTGGTGCCGATGTTTCCCAGATGCAGGAATATGAAGCCAAGGGGATCCGTGTTTTGGATGTGGATGGAACGCCCAAGGATATTTTTGATTTGCTCTGGGATCACGGTTTCAATTATATCCGCCTAAAGACTTTTGTGGACCCCAGCGCTAGGTATGGCTATGCCGCTCCGGGTTGCAATCAGGGGACTGGTGAATTCCCCCAAAATGTGGAAGCGTTTGGCGACAAGGATCATGTGGTGGCTTACGCAAAGCGGGCCAAGGCGGCGGGTTTCAAGCTGCTGCTGGATTTCCATTATAGCGACAACTGGGCCGATCCGGGCAAGCAGATTGTTCCGGAACGTTGGCGTGGTGTAAGAACTTCTGACGCCATGGCCGATTCCGTTTATGCTTACACCAAGGATGTTCTGTTGGCTTTGCAGGCTGCAGGTGCCTTGCCCGAAATGGTGCAGGTGGGTAACGAAATTACCAACGGCATGCTCCGCGAAATTCCCAAGAGCAATACGGATTGCTGGGGCAATAACGTTCAGGCGGCCGATGGGGCCGTTAGCGGTGTCATGAGCAATGCAACAGGAATCGCCAATACGGCGAAATATCTGGCCGCAGGTTCCCGGGCTGTCAAGGAAATTTCGAACAACATAAAAGTTGTGTTCCATATCGAAAGTCCCCACAAGACAAATACCGTAGATTGGTGGATGTCTTCGATCATCAAGAATTCCAAGGTGTCGCCGGATGTAATGGCTTTCTCCGCCTACTCCGCTTACGAGCATGGCAATCCCGATTCCTGGAAAAACTTGATGACCAACTTGGGCAAGACTTACACGAATCTGGAATTTCTTATTGCCGAATACAATGGTTCCTCAACGCCTGATAATTACGGCTTTGACGGATCCCGTGTAAAGACCCATCAGGTGATGGAACAGGTGCCCCGCGCTCTGGGCGCATTCATCTGGGAGCCGGAACGTTCCGGTGCCTGGGGCACTGCGTTGTTTGACTGGGTGGGCGGCGATTTGAAGGCCAACAAGCGGGCTTTTGACGAATACGAAGTTCTTTTTTAGAGCGGTCTCCTCTTGATTGCTCCAAATATTCAAGGGGAGATTTTCTACATTCTTCTATATGAAGATTGAAGATTGGCGTAATCGTATTGATGAATTGAACGGAGAGCTGATTGCTCTTCTGAATAAGCGTGCCACCTATGCAACCGAGATTGGCAAACTGAAAAAGGAATTGGGCTTGCCCGTTCTGGATGCTTCTCGTGAACAGGCCGTTTTGGACCGTGTGGGCTCTATGACCGAAGGCCCCCTTTCTTCTGATTCCATCAAGAGAATCTTCCAGGTGATTATGGAAGAGACCCGCAAGGTTGAGGACTAAAAAATGCAACGCATTACTCTCGTTGGTTTTGGTTTGCTGGCCAGTTCCGTTGCCGCAGCCATTAAGCAGGCGAAGTTGCCCACTATCGTTCGTGCCGTCAGTTCCCCCTCTACTTTGGAACGCGCCCGCGAAGTAAAGTTGGCCGATGAATTTTTCGGTTACGATGATACCGCATCCTGGGCCGAAGGCTCTGACTTGATTTTGCTGTGCAGCCCCATTCTTCACATTCTGAAGACTATCGACGCTCTTTCTAAGGTGCTGTTGCCGGCCGGCCATAAGAAGATTCTGGTCAGCGACATTGGCAGCACCAAGGTTGAAATTTGCAAGGCGGGTGCCAAGCTGCCTGAACCTTTCTGTTTTGTGGGAAGTCACCCCATGGCCGGTTCCGAGAAGCGCACCATGGAATATAATGATCCCAGCATTTTCGAGAACGCATACTGGTTTGTGTGTCCGCCCGATGGTGTCGAAGAATCCGCCTATGCCGACTTGCTTCAGCTGATTTCTTTTGTGGGTGCCCATTCCGTTGTGTTCCCGCCGGAACATCACGACCGTACCATGGCCTGGGTTAGCCATATGCCCCAGATGCTCAGCTCCACATTGGCTGCCAGCATGCCGGAACGTCTGCTCAAGTACAACTACCAGCATTACGCCGGACGCGCCTTTAGGGACATGACCCGTATTGCAGCCAGCGGCTGGAACATGTGGCATGACATCGCCGTTACCAACCGCAACGAAACGGCGCTTGCCCTCCGCGAAGTCCGCGATGGCCTCGACAAGACTATCGCCGCCATGGATAGCTTGCAGGTGGTTTCTGACGGAACTCCCGCCGCTGCCGACTGCTCCGAAAATCTGGAGTCCATCTTTAAGGCCGGAAACGATGGTCGCGCCAGCCTGTTTGCTCCTGGCCGCAATGCTGCCGCCGCCTTCTCCGAAATTACGGTTCCCCTGAAGGATGAACCCGGTGCCTTGCTCAGCGTGCTGAAGCCCTTGGCCGAATGGGGGCTGAATATCCGCGATATCGAACTGATGAAAGTCCGCGAAAACGTGGCCGGTACTTTGCTTCTGGCTTTCAAGACGCCCGACGAAGCCCGCCGCGCTATTCAAATTCTTACCGCCTTGGATTACGACGTTAAGGAACGCTAATGGAATTTTTGCTGAACCCCGACCGCGAGCGCATGGAGCTCACTCTGGTGATGGCCCTCTTGGTAAATGGCCGTACCGTTCTGGAAGACTTCGCCTGGGCCGCAGGCTCCGAAAAATTTGCACAAGCCCTTAAGGAATTCGGACTGAACTACGAACAGCAGGGCCACCAGCTGGTTCTTGAAGGCAAGGGCTTTCAGTACAGTCTGCCTTCCATGCTGCCTATGGATTTTGCCGAAGACGCCAACGTTCTTCTTTGGACGTTAGCTTCTAAGGATGCAGAACAGATTTACACCTTTGCTGCCGAAGCTGACGAGGCCGGTATTGCCCAGGTGGCTTCTGCCAAGGAAACGCTGCAGAAGTATTTCAAGGTAAAGCCCGTTACCGATGAACCCGCCAAGTTCGTATTCACCTTCTGCGCCGACGAAATTGTAGCCAAGAAGGATTCCCTGGGGAATTTTACTTACCCCATGCGCAACCGCTTGCTGCTTCGCGCCTTGATCCGCAACGACTATACCACTTTCGAAGAAAAGGGTACGGTTCACGATCAGTGGACCAAGATGCTCATGTACTTTGGCGTGAACCTGAAGTACGAAACCCGCGGCATGGAACAGCTGACCGAACTGGAACGTCGTATGATGATGGCCCGCGGTCAGAAGATTGAACGCACCCAGTTTACGGAACTTTCCGAGACCAAGGTGATTACGGGTCGCGATTATTTTGTGCCCGGCGATTCCACCGAGGCCATTGCCTTTATTTTGCTGGCGACTATTGGTACGCTCCCCAAGAACACGCAAATTGTTTTGAAGAACGTGGAATTGAATTCGTCTCGCGCCGGGGCATTGACCTGCCTGAAACGCATGGGCGCAAGCTACGAAGTGACCAGCCGTCGCGAACGTTATGGTGACGTGTACGGTGACATCGAAATCTTTACGCTGGCTTCTGGCAAGCGCTTGCAGGGACGTCGTTTTTCTGAAGATGTGATTGCCACGGGGCTTGAGGAATTTCCCTTCTTGGCGGTGGCGGCTTGCTATGCCGAAGGCGAAACCATTTTGCGTCTGCCTAAGGAAGTCCGCAAGCAGATGCGCCCCGTTAACGAAAAGCTGGCTGAAAACCTCCGTAAGACCGGTGCCGAAGTTGGCGTCTACGATGACGGCCTGGTAATCCGCGGTCTAGAAACCATCGTGAACGGTTCTGACTTTGACGGCGGAGACGTTCCTCAGAATGGCTTGGCCTTGAGCGTTCTTTCGCTGGCCTTGCAGAACGATGAACCGGTGGCTAATAGCGACGTGATTGAAACGGCTTATCCTGGCGTTCTCGAAAAGTTGAACCGCGTTATCGAAGAAGCTAACAAGAAGCCTGAGGCAGAAACCAAGTAAGGTGTTTTATGTTCAAGACTATCGGCATTATCGCTTGGAAAGAAAAGAGTACGGACCTGGCTCTTGCGCTGAAGCAGATTCACGCATGGGGGAGTGAACACCCCGAAGTCAAGTTCCTGGCTCTTGAAAACCTGAAGGAACTGGTTCGCGCTCCTGTAAAGGTTGTTTCTGAAAAGGCCTTGCTGAAGTCCGACTTGCTTTTGGCCATTGGCGGTGACGGTACCGTGCTTTCGGCGGCCCATATGGCTCTTGGTCATAACATTCCCATTCTGGGTGTGAACGCTGGCCGCGTCGGGTTCCTTGCCGAGACCCGCGTCAAATGCCTTTCCCAGACCCTTGATGACTTGCTGGCCGGGGTGTATTCTACCCGCGACCGCATGATGATCGACGCTTCTGTGTATCACGGTAAGAAGTGCATTGCCAAGCAGACCGTCTTGAACGAAGTCCATTTCCGCGCCCACGCTCCCGAACGTATGGTGAATGTGAACGTGGAATACAATGGTACCGACTATACGGAATACTGGGCCGACTCCCTGCTGGTTTCGACTCCCACGGGCTCCACTGCATACAACCTTGCGGCAGGTGGCCCCATTATCCATCCGGCCACATATGCCGTGGTGCTGACTCCTGTGGCTCCCGGTAGCCTTTCGGTACGTCCGCTGGTCATGTCTCTTACAGATAAAAAACTGGTGCTGCGTCCGGCCGCAGGCAAGACCCTGGACTTGGTTTTCGATGGCCGCACCTGTATTCCCCTGGAACCGGATGATTATGTCGTTCTGACTCAGAGCAAATCCTTTACCACCTTCCTCCGCATGCGTCATACGGGTTTCGTGGGCGCTCTCCGCGAAAAGCTGGGTTGGACAGGCTCTCCCAAGAAAGCCTAAGGTTTTTCTAGATAAATAAAATTTTCCTACCGCTTTTCTATATTTATGCATATGAGTGAATCTTTGCATAATGGTAGTCTTTGCCCGGTTGTTCCCCAGACTTTTAACAAGGATTATGGGGATCAAGGTTTTTTGCTTGAGAATGGCAAGACTCTTCCTGCTTTGGAAATTCGTTACGAAACTTACGGCAAGTTGAATGCCGAAAAGAATAATACCGTTTGGGTCACCTCTCCGCTGACCGCCGATGCCCACGTGGCCGGTTATTATTCCCCCGAAGATAAGAAGCCCGGTTGGTGGGATGCTCTCATTGGCCCGGGTAAGCCTGTGGATACGGATCGTTTCTTTGTGGTGTGCAGCAACATTCTGGGTGGCTGCAAGGGCTCCACTGGCCCCGCAAGTATCAATCCTCGCACCGGCAAGCCCTACGGCAGCACTTTCCCCACCATCACCATCGGCGACATGGTCCACGCCCAGAAGGAACTGGCTGACTATTTGGGAGTCAAGGAACTTTACTGCGTCATTGGCGGTTCCATGGGTGGCTTCCAGGCCATGAAGTGGGCGATCTACTATCCTGAACTGGTAAAGCGTTGTGTTCTGATTGCAACGTCTCCCCGTTTTAGCAGCCAGGCTCTCGGTTTTGAAATTGTGGCCCGCGACGTGATTACCCAGGACCCCAATTACAACAATGGCGATTATTATGAATCCGCTCACCCGGACGTCGGACTTTCCAATGCCCGCAAGCTGGCTCACATTACCTACCTCAGTGCCGTAGGAATGGAAAAGAAGTTCAAGCGCGCCCAGGATCATGAGCACAAGAATCACGCCATTACTTACAGCACTCCCTTTGACCTGGATCTGCCGCTGGAAAGCTACCTGCGCTACCAGGGTGCGAAGTTTGTGGACCGCTTCGATGCCAACAGCTACCTGCATATTGCCCATGCAACCGATAGCTTCGACCTGGAAACGGAATACGGTTCCCTGGAAAAGGCTTTTGAGAATGTGCAGGCCGAAGTGCTGAACGTGAACCTTTCTACGGACTGGTTGTTCCCGCCCCACGAATCCCGCCGTATTACGAGCGCCTTGCTGAACGATCGCAAGGTCGTGACTAGCCTTGAATTGGATACGCTGTTCGGTCACGATGGCTTCCTCATCGAAGATGAAGATCTGGGTAAGGCGGTAGGCCGATTCCTGGATAGCAAGTATGGAGCCTTGACTGGCAAGCAGACCATTCCTGTTTTCCACGACCAGAAGGATTTTGAACTGCTGGGTTCCATGGTCAAGGAAAATAGCCGCGTGCTGGACCTTGGTTGCGGTAGCGGCGACTTGATCGATTACCTCCGCCGTACCAAGAATGTGATTGGCCTTGGTATCGAAAAGCGCATGAAGGACATTATGGACTGTCTGGAAAACGACGTCCCCGTGGTCCAGCGCGATTTGGATGAACGCGGTATTTCTGATATTGAAAGCGACAGCTATGACTACGCCATTATCAACCGCACCATCCAGGAAATTCGCGACCCGGTGGCCTTGCTCAGCGAAATCCTCCGCGTGGCCAAGCGCGTTATCGTGACTTTCCCCAATTTCGGTCATTGGTCTGCCCGCGGTTCCCTGATGCTCCACGGTCGTATGCCCAAGTCCAAGGAACTGCCTTACGAATGGTACAACACACCCAACATTCGTTTGCTCACCGTTAAGGATTTCTACACCCTTTGCGAAAAGGAAGGCCTTAAGATCGAGAAGATGGCGTTCCAGAATGAACAGTGCCTTAGCAAGTTCCTGACCGCCGTTGGCCTCAAGAACTTCGGCGCCGAACACGTAATTGCAATGGTAAGTAAGCAGTGAGTTGTGAGGCGTGAGTTCTGAGCTGGAGAATGGCGCCGTAGGCGCAAAATTATAAAAACGCGTAAGCGTCAATTGTTTAACCTCAAAGCGAGCTGTGCGAGCGACCTCTTTCCTGAAAGTGCGAAGCACGAGCTCGGTACTAATTATGGCTATTTTATCGATGACTGGTTTTGGCAAGAGTGAGTCCATGTTCCAGGGCGCACCTTGTGTGATTGAAGTTCGTAGCGTGAATAACCGTTTTTTGGACATCAGCTGCAAGCTTCCCAAGAACCTGGCTTATCTTGAAAATTCCTTCAAGAATCAGATCAAGGAAAAGCTGGTTCGCGGTTCTGTGATCTTTAGCGTTACTCTTGGTGCAGGCTCTGGCGGTAATGTTCCCGTTTCCTACAACGAACAGGCCATTGCGAAGTTTGTGGAAATCACAAAGGCAATGCAGACCAAATTTGGAATTGCCGGTGATATCAAACTGGAAAACATCATGGCCCTGCCTGAAGTTCTGCAGTTTACCGACAGCGGTGCCGATACCGAAGCTCTTGAAAAACACTTGGCCGACGAACTGAACAAGGCCCTGGACAAGGTGAACGAAATGCGTGCCAAGGAAGGTGCTAACCTGGCAGCCGACTTGACAAACCGCGTGGACCATCTGAATGCCGTTCTCGAAAAGGTTGAAGTGCTGGATCCCAAGCGCATCGAAAACTGGAAGGTCAAGTTCCGCGACCGCATCAACGTGCTTCTGAAGGATTCCGAAATCGACGAAGTCCGTCTGCTGCAGGAAGCCTGCATCATGGCAGACAAGTTGGACATCAAGGAAGAAATCACCCGCTTCAAGAGTCATAACAAGTTGTTCCTGAACGCCCTCAAGGAAGGTGGCGCCCAGGGAAAGAACCTTGGCTTTATCCTTCAGGAAATGGGCCGCGAAGCAAACACTTTGGGGACCAAGTGCCAGGATGCTGAAATTGCCGCTCTCGCTATTGAACTGAAGAACGAAGTGGAATGCATCCGCGAACAGTCTCTCAATATCGCCTAAGCAGAACATTTTTTTTGAGCAAAATAGAGCTTCAGGAGTGATCCTGAAGTTTTTTTTACTATAAATTATGGGAAATTTGCGGGTTATCTTCCCCAAAATTGAATTCCTGTTCTATATTTAAGAACGAAGAAGGAACAAGTTGCGTCGTTTGACGTTTTTAGACTAAGTTCAAAAGATTTTTTGCTAAATGATTGCATTAAAGAGCTCCTCCTAACCCCCCTGGGTTGGATACCGTAAGGTGTCCAACCCTTTTTTGTTTGCGGTACTTACTGCTTTTTACACACTTTATTTTTTTATTTGGATTCAACTCTGTAATTTTTTAGTAATAAGAATTAAATTTTATCCGTGTTTTGGTTTTAAGCACCATCAAATTCATGAGGATTCTGTGAAATACATCCCCACGATTCGTTCTGCGTTGACCGCCGGTGCGTTCTCTCTGGCCGCAATGCTTTTTTCCGCCTGCCTTGATACAACAGAAGTTGTTGAAACGGTGGATCCCGAAACCATTCCCGTTTCTCGAGTGGACACCTTGGTCATCAGGGACACCCTTGTTGTCAAGGAAATGCCTGGCGAAACCTTGAAAGATACGTTGGTCGTCAAGGACACTTTGGTTGTAAAAGATACTTTAGTTGTAAATGATACCTTAGTCGTTAAGGACACTCTTGTTGTAAAGGATACCCTTGTCAATAACGATACTCTGGTGGTTGCATCCGACACATTGGTGGTTTACGACACCTTGGTTCGGCTGGATTCCGTTTTCCATGTGGATACCCTTTATCAGCTGGATACCTTGGTGGTTCTGGATTCCATTTTTAGCAAGGATACCATCTATTCCATTGACACTGTTGTCCAGAAGGATACACTTTATGTAAAGGCTCAGGCTCCCATGGCGTATTTTGTTCGCGTCGAGGACGTTCTTGAAAGCCTGAAGGATAATGAAAAGGCAACCTTGATCTTGCGCCACGCCGAACGAGGCAACGACTATTCTGCGTCGGGTGGTCTGAACGATAACGGCATGAATCAGTCTCGAGAATTTGGTCAAAAACTGAAGAACTTTACGGACGTCCATTTCTATAATACCGAGATCAAACGTTCCTATGAAACTTGTGCCTACATTGCTGAGGGGATGGGCTTGTCTTCCTTCGAAAACGACACCTTGGCTGAATTGAAGGATTCCTGGCTGATCAAGGATGAGGAACTGTATGTGCAGAAGAAAGGCGATGTCAGCAGTTGGATTGTCTTCTCTCGCTGGGCCTATTCCGGGGGCTACACGGGCGTGTTCTACGATCTCAACGAAAAGATGGTGGAACTGCAGAACTTGCTGGCCGGGGATTACGATAGCATGAGCAAGCTGAACGTGGCCATTTCCCATGACCTGCTGGTGGTTCCTCTGGTGGCATGGGCTACAGATCGACAGCTGAATTTGCGTTTTTATGAAACCCAAAGCAATAAGCAGTGGATTAATTACCTGGCTGGTGTCGCCTTTATAGTCAACGACAAGAATGAGGTCCGCATTATTCCCGTTTGCGGCAGGAGCAAGGGGACCATGGAATAGCTGGTTTCTTTTGTGAACAAAATTACTTGATGAAATTGCCCTTTTCTTTAAAGAAAAGGGTATTTTTTATAAAAACTTTAACAGGGATCGGGTCCTAATGGAAAATTTCAACTTTTATAGTCCTACGGAATTTGTATTTGGCCGCGACCGCGAAAATGAATGCGGTGCATTGGTAAAAAAGCATGGCGGTTCCAAGGTCTTGCTTCATTTCGGTGGCGGTTCTGCCGTTCGTTCCGGATTGATTGACCGCGTTAAGGCAAGCCTCGATGCCGCAGGCGTTCCTTTCGTAGAACTGGGTGGAGTTCACCCTAATCCGCTGGATACCAAGGTCTACGAAGGCATTGAAATTTGCCGCAAGGAAGGAATTGACTTTATTCTCGCTGTAGGTGGCGGATCTTCTATCGATAGCGCCAAGGCTATTGCCATGGGCGTTCCCTACGAAGGGGACTTCTGGGATTTCTATTGCGGAAAGGCCGCTCCGGCTGTTGCCTTGCCGGTGGGTACAGTGCTGACCATTGCCGCTGCAGGTTCCGAAGGTTCCGGCGACTCCGTCATAACCAAGGAAGATGGCATGCTGAAGCGCGGTGCCGGTGGCGATTGCATCCGTCCCCGTTTTTCTGTGCTGAACCCGGCTCTCACTTGCACATTGCCGGCCTATCAGACTGCCTGCGGTGCAACCGATATCATGGCTCACGTTTTTGAACGTTACTTCACCAACACTACCGAAGTGGAAGTTACCGACCGTCTTTGCGAAGCGGTTCTCATGACCATGGTGAAGGAAACTCCCCGCGTTATTGCTGACCCAAACAACTACGAAGCCCGCGCCAACATCATGTGGGCAGGCATGGTGGCTCATAACAATATCGTCGGTGTTGGCCGCGGTCAGGACTGGAACAGCCACGCCATCGAACATGAACTTTCTGGCATGTATGACTGCGCCCACGGTGCAGGTCTTGCTGTCATTATGCCCTCCTGGATGGAATACGTCATGGACCACAATGTGATGCGTTTCTGCCAGATGGCTACTCGCGTATTCGGCTGCGCCATGAATTTCGAAAAGCCCGAAGAAACGGCTCGCGCAGGTATTCGCGCATTCCGCAGTTTCCTCAAGAGCATCGGCATGCCCATCAACTTTGCTGAACTTGGCGCCAAGGAAGAAGACATTCCCGAAATGGTGCGTAAGCTGAATCCGGGTAATGGCTGGGGCTTTAAGCCGCTGAATGCCGACGACGTGACTAAGGTTTATCAGATTGCCGCCAAGGCAACAGTTTAATTTAGCTGTGAGGTATGAGGCAAATTTTCTCCATAGATACCTCATACCCCAAAGCTCCCCTGTAAGGGGAGCGACCTCTCACCTGAACTTTAACAAACTCATATTATGCGCGCATTATTTATCGGTGGAACAGGAACCATCAGCATGGCCATTACACGCCTTGCTGTGGAACTGGGATGGGAAATCTATTTGCTGAATCGCGGAAATAGAAACGCCGCGGATTTGCCTATGGCTGTGTTGGCGGACGGAACCCCCGCAATAAAGCAGATTACCGCTGACATTTACGATGAAGCTGAAGTGGCTTCTAAAATTGCGGACTTGCAGTTCGATGTGGTTTGCGATTTTATTGCCTTCCATTACAGCGCCCTGGAACGTGACTACCGATTGTTCAAGAACAAGACCAAGCAGTTCATGTACATCAGTTCCGCCAGTGCCTACCAGAAGCCTCTTTCTGACTACCGCATTAACGAGGGAACTCCTTTGGCTAACCCTTACTGGGAATACTCCCGTAACAAGATTGCGGGGGAGGTGTACCTGATGAAAATGTACCGCGAAGAAGGTTTCCCCATTACCATCGTGCGCCCCAGCCATACCTACGACGAACGCAAGATTCCTCTGGGCGTTCACGGCAAGAAGGGAAGCTGGCAGGTGGCCAAGCGCATACTTGAAGGTAAACCTGTAATTATTCACGGAGACGGAACCAGCCTCTGGACCATGACCCACAACAGCGATTTCGCCAAGGGCTTCGTGGGACTGATGGGAAACATTCACGCCATCGGCGAAAGCTTCCAGATTACCAGCGATGAAACCGTCACTTGGAATCAGGTGTACCAGAGCATTGCCAATGTGCTGGGCGTAGAACTGAAGGCGGTCCATGTGGCATCTGAGTTCCTGGCCGCTGTGGGGGACCCGTTTGGCTATGACTTTACGGGAAGCCTCCTTGGTGACAAGGCCAATTCCGTGATTTTCGACAATTCCAAACTGAAGAAGGCTGTGCCTGGTTTCTGCGCCACCACACGCTTTGATCAGGGAATCCGCAAGACCATCGAGAATGTACTGACCCATCCGGAATTGCAGGAAGAGGACCCGGAATTCGGCGAATGGTGCGACAAGGTAATTGAGGCCGTGGAACGGACGAAGAAAAGCATATTGCAAAGCAAGTCCTAGCCGCGCCAAGGGTTGGCATGCCCGTTTAAGCGAATATTTTACTATATTTGAGATACCTTGAGAGGAGGTTTTCAACTCTCTGGGTCCCCCAACGGGGGTGCTTTCTGTCCTTTGGACAGTAGCACCTGCGGCTCGGTCATGAAAATGAACAAGTTCATTTTCGCGACACTCACCTGGGGGTGCTCTGGTTTCGACAGGGTTACTGAAGTGTTAGTTGCAAGCCGGGGTCTCAGACGAGGGCACCCGTAAAAAAGTCTGAAAAAAAATAAGTGCTGAAGAAAACTACGCACTCGCAGCCTAATTAGCGGCTACGCCGGGCCTCGACTCACTCCCATTGGGTAGTACGTCCGGACGCAATATGGGATGGGGGACTGTAATGCCTGGGTGCAGTTCCCGAGATTTACTAGGCTGGTCAAAGTTCGCGCCGACCTTCTTGGGCGTGGATTAGACGAGATCTCAAATGCGAAGGGAAAGCTTGTAGGAATGGACAGGGATGAAATCTTGGACAGGGGTTCGACTCCCCTCACCTCCACTAAAAAAGGCCTCGCTTTAAAAAGCGAGGTCTTTTTCATATACAAACGGCGCTAGGTGATTTGCAGATTACAGCTCGGGCTGCTTGCCGGTTGCATAATGAATCGGTTATGGGGTTCTCTCTTGACATCTTTTTTTAGATGTGTATATTGCTGCTGGAATGTGAAGCCCGACGTAAGGAATGGTATTCCTGGATTCTCGTTGATTTCACTGTTATTATATGTTTTAACAGTTTTTTAGGGGAAAAGGAATTTACTCATGAGTCAACTCTCTGTTGATTGTGTTTTGCCGGCTGTTGAAAAACGTTTGGCGGAATTGAATTTGTATGCGGAACGTCTTCGTAAAAAGTTAAAGAGGGCCCCCGCGGGAAGGCTTCGTCTTGGGAAAAGCAATGGAGCTGTTCAATATTTTTGGGTGAAATCAAATAAAAAATCGGAAGGCGAGTACATCTCAAAGGAGAAACTTGCTCAGGTGAGGTCTCTTGCGCAGAAACGCTATGATGAGCAAATGTTGAAGGAGATTTTGGATGAAATCAAGGTCCTTGAACTTGTTCGGAAACGGTATCATCCATCGACTTTGGAAAAAATCTATTCATCGATGGGCCATGATAGGATGTCGCTTGTGGAACCGGCTGTGTTGCAAGAGGATGCTTTTGCAGAGCGTTGGCTTTCGGTCCCTTATGAGGGGAAGGCTTTTTTGGAAGATTCGGCTGAACAGGTGACTTCTTCGGGAATTCGGGTTCGGTCAAAGTCCGAAGCGATTATTGCAGAGACTTTGAATCGTCTTGGAGTTCCGTTTCGCTACGAATGTCCGCTAAATATGGGGGCGGAATCTTGCTGGTATCCTGATTTTACTTGCTTGAATATGCGAACCCGCGAGGAATTTTTGTGGGAACATTTCGGCTTGATGGACAAACCTGATTATGTGCAGGGATTTGTTTCCAAGGTTGTCAAACTTAGTTCCAAAGGGTTTGATGTGGGGCGAAACTTGATTATTTCGGTGGAAAATTTAAACCATCCAATGACTCCGGCTTATGCGGAACGGTTAATCAAGCGCTTTTTACTTTGAAAAAGGGGCTTTTACTAACTAAGTTGGCGAAATAGCCTGGTTTGATTAGTAAAAATCCGTTTTTTTGGAGTGTGCTGAGTGCCGGTGAAAATAAAACTACTAACCAAAAAGAATGGAAATCAATTTTGGTTAGTATCTTTCCCTGACTGGATATAAAAACCTTTATGAATAAACTAAAATACTACTAACCAAATCTATGGGGAGGGAGTGTTTGGTAAGTAGGCGTTTGGGATACTACCTACCAAATGTGCAAAAAACTCAATTTGGTTAGTAAAATTATCGTTGGCCCAAGGTTTAATCCGTGTCCCCGTCAAAAAAGAAAAAGACCTGTCGTGACAGATCTTTTTCATAAGTCAATGCCGATTGGATTCGGCCTGACTTCTGGAATTACAGTTCCGGCTGCTTGCCAGTGAGACGTACGTGTCATCCCGGACTTGATCCGGGATCGTCCTGTTGATTTTTCAACAGGACAGATTTTTGTTAGAGTTCGGGCTGTTTTCCTGTGAGTCTAACAAAAATTTCGATGTACTTGTCGAGAGTGTTCTTCACAACGTCTGCCGGAATTTCGGGACCCGGATAGCACTTGCCCCAGTCCAGAGTTTCCAGCCAGTCACGGATGTACTGCTTGTCGAAGCTTTCCTGGTTCTTGCCGACCTGGTATTTGTCTGCGGGCCAGTAGCGGCTGGAGTCCGGAGTCAGAACTTCGTCGATAAGAACGGTTTCGCCGTCGATTTCGCCAAATTCGAACTTGGTGTCTGCCAGGATGATGCCCTTGGATGCGGCGTAGTCGCGAGCCTTGGTGTAGATGTCGAGAGACATGTTCTTCAGATCGGTTGCAACCTTTTCGCCGACGATGTCGAAGGTCTGTTCGAAGCTGATGTTTTCGTCGTGGCCTACATCCGGCTTGGTGCTGGGGGTGTAGAGAGCGTTTTCAAGCTTGTCGCAGAGCTGCAGGTTGGAGGGGAGCACATGACCGCAAATGCGACCAGTCTTCTGATAATCCTTCCAGCCGGAACCCACGATGTAACCGCGGACGATGCATTCCACGGAATGACGGTGAGCCTTCTTCACGATCATGGAGCGACCGCGGAGGTAGTCGGCGTGCTTCTTCAGCACTTCCGGATATTCGTCCACGTTTGCAGTGATCAGGTGATTCTTCATGCCAAGCTGCTTGAACCAGAACAGAGAGAGCTGGTTCAGGATCTTGCCCTTACCCGGAATGGGGGTGGGGAGAACCACGTCAAAGGCGGAAAGACGGTCGCTAGCAACCATCAGGAAGCTGTCGCCCAGGTCGTACATATCACGTACCTTACCCTGGTGGAACAGCGGGACTTCAGTAATCGGGGTTTCGAATTTTAAGCTCATAGTAGCCATAATTTAGTAAAACGGCCGGTTTTTGTTTAGTGATTAAAATCTTAAGTTGCTCCTTAAAATTGAAATGTCTTAAGACAAACCATGGATGTTGTTTGACAAGATTACGGAAAAAACTAATTTTGGGCCATCAAGTACTACCGTAAGGTTTTTGTATGAACAAGAAAAGTATATTGGCTGTGTCTACTCTGGCTTTTTTGGGCCTGCTAGGTTTAAACGCCTGTTCTGATGACGGTAGCTCCTCCACCGGGGCTGAAAATGGCGAAGAAACCATCGTTTCCAGCGAATCATCTGACGAAAAACCTGCTAGTTCCGACGTTGCAAAAAATTCATCAAGTTCCTCTGTTGGTAATCAGCAGAAGAAATCTTCCTCCAGCGCAAAGGAAGAATCTCCCAAAAGTTCTGCAAAGGAAATAGAATCTTCTGTAAGCGAAACTGAAAATGCTAAAAGTTCCGCAGAAGAACAGTCTTCTAGCTCTGCCGAGGTCAAGGAATCGTCTAGTTCCAGCACTCCCGCTGTGGAACACACCCCGGCATTCAAGGAAGACTTCCGTAGTGAATGCACCATTGGTGAAATTCCCACTTCCCTGAAAAACGCTAAATTGCCTGACCCGTTTAAGACTTTGGCTGGCACACGAATTTCCTCCAAGGCCGAATGGACCTGCCGCCGCGAAGAAATCGGCGCTATGTACGAAAAGATTATGTACGGTGACAAGCCTCGTAACCCCGAAAAGGTGGAAGGTAAACTTGCAGGAAGCACATTTTACGTGACCGTAACCGACAAGGGAAATACAGCTTCCTTTGCTGTGGTCATCGATAATGCCGGTACCAAGGATAATCCGAAGCCCGCCATGATTGGCTTTGGCGGTGGCTTTATGGGCAATACCTGTGGAAGTCTGGGAGAATCACTCGATGGACTTGATATTGCCCAGATTATTTTTAACCCCGATAACGTGGCTCCCGAAAGTAATCGTGGAAGCGGCAAGTTCTACGACATTTACGGATCCAATGCCAGCGCCGGTACCATCATGGCCTGGGCATGGGGCGTTAGCCGCTTGATTGACGCTCTTGAAAAATATCCGGAAGCCGGTATCGATGTCAAGCGTCTTGGTATTACCGGTTGTTCTCGCTGGGGTAAGGGGGCTTTGGCCGTTGGCGCCTTCGATACCCGTATCGCCCTCACCATTCCCCAGGAATCCGGTTCCGGTGGCGCCTCCCTCTGGCGCGTTGGCGCACAGGTCAATAAGCAGAAGGGTAAGCAGTTTGTTCAGGGCCTGAACAGTGCCGGTTCCGAAGGCAACTGGATGAAGACCACCTTCAAGAACTACGACGGTCGCGAAAACACTCTGCCCTTCGACCAGCACATGCTTGTGGCTATGGTGGCTCCTCGTCCCTTGCTGATCATTGACAATGCCGGCCAGGAATGGCTTGGCGAAGTTCCCTCCAACTATTGTGGCCAGGCTTCCAAGGAAGTGTACGACGCTCTTGGCGCAAGCGACAACTATACCTATAGTCAGGAAGGCGGCCACGCTCACTGTGCACTGCCTAATGGACAGTTTGACGAAGTCAAGGACTTCATCAACAAGTTCCTGGTTGGTAAGGAAGGTATCAAGACCGGTAAGATCGACTACACCAAGAATTCTGAGTTGATCAAGTGGAATAAGTCCGAGTGGATCGACTGGGAAACTCCAGACTTGAATTAGCTTGGATGTGGATGCAATTTGTATATTGTATTCCATGAAGTTTGTACAAGTAGCATTTTTTTCCCTATTGTCTGTTTCTCTAGTTTTTGGTCAGAAGGCTCCGACGAAAGCCGCTCCTATTGACCCCAAGGCGTCTGCGCCCACTCCTGCGGCGACCATGCCCGCTTTTGAAATTACCGAAGAGGATATGGCCATGATCCGTATGCTCTTGAATAACGAAATGTTCAAGAACTCCTTTACCGAACAATGTACCGCAGAATCGGCAACCTTGCTGGGTGCCGATCAGGCGGCCAAATCTTGTAGTTGCGCTTACGACGGACTCATTAAAAATGATAAGCTGCTGTATGCCTTGGCCACAACCGACAACGACGATGGCTTTGACAAGTGGGGCTTTGATGTAATTGAACCCTGCTTGCCGGAGAAGTTTACAGCCGAAATGGGAAAGGCTTTCGTGAACCAGTGCGTCGCCGAAAGTGGTGAGGCCGCCCGCAGCGTCTGTGAATGTACCTACAAGGAAATTACCAAAAAGTATACTGTAAAATCCCTGGTGAAGTCCGCTTTCGAAAATCCCGAAAAAATGCAGATGGATCTGGTGATGATCGCTGGCGGGTGCGCCTTGAAATAATATTTTTTTCTGCAAATTGGGAACGTCATATTTTTAATTAAAAAAGGTTGGGTGATTCATGTCTCAAAAATTTTCATATCTGGTTATTGTGGCCTTGGCTGTCCTGTGTTTCATTCTTGTGAACCAGAAGAGTGCTGCCGATAATACAGTCCCTGTTGCGGTGCCGGGAAATGCTCCTGTCAACACTCAGATGGTAACGCCGTCCATCGAAGTGAATGCCACGGAATTCAAGAAATTCCAGGCGAATCAGTTTGTGGTTTACGCCTCCATTCAGATGGCCAACAGAGACAAGAGCGTTCTTTCTCAGCAGATGGGGGAACGTCGCAATAAGATTTTTGCCATTGCGAAAGAACTGGAAATTCCCGAGAGTGACGTTCAGCAGAACAGCGTTGAACTCCGTAAGGAATGGTCCTATCGCGAAGGCGTTCGCAAGTTTGTTCAATATAACGGCACTCAGAATTTTTCCATTACCGTAGACGATAAGCAGAACGCTGCTAACCTGGTGGAAGCCTTGTCTATCGAGTTTGATATTGATGTGGGCCGTACCATCGCCACGCTGAAGAATACGGATTCTCTGCAGAAGTCCATCGTCGATGCCGCCGGCAAGAAGGCCATGGAAAAGGCTGCTATGTATGCAGGCAGCGTTGGTGCCAAGCTGGGCAAGATCATCAATGTCGGTACCGGCTATAGTGATGGTGTGGTTATGCATGATGCCGGCGATGTGATGCTTTTGTCTAACGGTCCCATGATGAAGGGCGCCCGCTTAAACCGTTCCGCCGACATGAACGCCATTGCTGATTCCGTAACGCTTTCCGCAGAAATCAGGTTGGTGGTAGAAATCAAGCAGTAGCTTATTTCGGCTCATGTCTTTTTTAACTCCTCTGCGTTTGCGGGGGAGTTTTTTTATAACGCAAAAAAGTGACCCGCCGGCGGTTCTTCATATACGGGCGTAGCCCTACGATACTAGCGGCGTGCAAGGGCACGCACGGTAAACTGCCACCTGCAAGGGTCCTTACTAGGCCGCCCGTAAACGGGCACTAACCGCCAAACATTGACTGTTGCTCGCCCAGCTTGTCGTCCTCCAACTGTTGCTGAATATACGCCTTGATACGATCTGCGTTTTTACCAGCCGTATCAACGTAGTAACCACGGCACCAAAAGACCCTGTTTCGGTACTTATTCTTCAGTTCCGGGATGATGTCAAGCAATTCAAGACTGCTCTTTCCTTTCAAATATCCCATAAAACTCGCAACAGAGAGTTTCGGCGGTATGGCAACCAGCATGTGGACGTGGTCCGGACAGACTTCGGCCTCAATTATCTCAACATCTTTCCATTTGCACAATTTTCTAAGGATTTTTCCGACGATCTCTCGTTTCTGATTGTAGAGAATCTTCCTTCTGAACTTGGGAGCGAACACGGTGTGATACTTACAGTTCCATGTGGTATGAGCTGTCGATTTATTTCTATCATTCATTTTATATCCTTTGATTTTATTGTTATGCAGTTGGCAGACCGCATTTCAATATTAATCAAAGGATTTTTTTTTCTCATGACCGCCAGAAGGCTTTTACGGAACTACCGGCCTAGCCGGTAGTTTTCTTTATACAAAAAAGAAGCGCCTGAAACCAGACGCTTCTTGAATTTCCTTTAGGAAAAATGGGCTTACTCTTACTTGTACAGCAGAGCGAAAACCATGCCCGGACGGAAGTACTTACCGGCGGTGTACTTCAGAGCGGTGCTGTGCATGAGGGTGAACAGCTTTTCTGCGTCAACCTTTGCATCCTTGGCGATGGCGCCGTAAGCCTTGGTGAAGGCGGCCACGTTGCGGGGGAGCTTGGGGCTGATGCGAGAGTCGGCGAGGAGAGCGCCCTTAGCGAGGAGAGCCTTGTGCATCTTGTCTGCAGCGGCCTGAGACAAACCGAAGTTTGCGACCAGGGCGGCAGCGTGGAGGCGGCAAGAACCGTTAAAGCCTTCCGGTGCTGCAAAGGGAACCTTTGCTTCGTCGTAGAGGTTACGGGTCATGGAATCGCCAAGGTCAGCGGCTTCCTTCACAAGGCCGTGCATCATGCAAGCGGTCATGACGCTGTACTGAATACCGATCCAAACGTCGTGAGCCTGGAAGTTGAATTCATCCAGCGGGCTGCCATCCTTGTGAACAAGGTTTGCGGCACCGATCAGCGGGCTGTTTGCCTTGTAGTTGGTGTTGAAGACCTTCAGGAGGTTCTTCTTGGCCTTGTTTGCATCGCAGATGGGCTTCAGGTCCAGCATGCGCAGGTAGGTGTCTGCCAGGAGGGTGTCAACAAAAACGTCGTCGCAATCGTTAGCAACCTTCTTTTCCCAAGAGGCGTTGAAGGCTTCCTTGCACTGAGCGGTGAGCCATGCCTTCTTGAGGCCGCGGAGTTCGGACTTGGAAAGTTCGACGTCAGACGGAATTTCGCCAGAATTCAGCCAGGCATTGATTGCTGCAACGCCAGCCTTGGGGCATTCGGGCAGTTCAATGGATTCCTTGACAGCTTCACGAAGTTCTGCATACTTTTCGGTATTGATGTCCTTCAGTTCCATGGGGGTAACGAAGAAGTGGTAGTAACCTTCGTTTTCGTCCCACAGGGCTTCGTCGAATTCCTTGTTGGCGGCGATGGACTTTTCGTTCCACTTGGCAGCCTGTTCCTTGTCGCCCAGGAGTTCTGCAATCTTTGCTGCAGCACGGAGGCCAGCAATCCAGAGAGAACCGCAGTAAACGGAAATACCATGAGAGCTGAGGTTGTCGAAGGTATCGTCGGTACCGTGAGTCAGCGGGAAGTTTTCGCCTTCATTCACCATCTTTTCAAGATATTCCATGGCGGCGTAGACAGCTTCCTTACAGTCGGCCAGGCACTGCATGTCCTGAGTCTTGTGGAAGTGACGGAGTACCATCAAAACGTACTTGGGAGCCAGATCCTTCCATTCCTTCACGTTGTGCCAGTCGTAGGCATCCGGTTCTGCATCGAAGGGGCTACCCAGGTCATGAATCACGGCGCCGCGAACAGCGCGGGGGCCTTCCAGCTTCGGATCCGGAAGATCGGCGAAGGGCAGGTTCACGTATTCGTGATGACGACGGCGGTTTTCGTTAACAGCGAGAATGGCGTCACCGAAACGCTTCATCACAACACCGTCCAGGCGGGGCATGAGAGCCAGCAGGCTGAAGCTGCCGTAGAAGTAAACGTCCAGAGAGTTGAAGAACGGATAGTCAGCACATTCACGAACCAGGAAGCGGTCGTCCTTGTCCCAAACGGTGGCTTCGGCCAGGAAGCTGAGGGTGTTGATGGCGAGGCTCTTGAATTCAACCTGCTTCTTGGCTTCCTTGTAGATCTTAGCGACCTTGGCCTTGGGAACCAGAGCTTCGAATGCCTTGAGACGTGCGTCGAAAGTCTTGTCTGCTGCCAGGGCTTCTTCCAGGATAGCGCCTACGCGGCCGAATGCTTCGGGGTAGAAGGCGGTGTACTTCTTCTGGCTGGTGAGCTTTACAAGCTTGATTTCGGGGAAGTCCAGAACGGTGTTGAACTGGAAGGAAACCTTCTGCTTGGGCTTGAGAACGACGGTCACGGCGATGGCGCCTGCGATAGTTTCACGACCGCTGTAGACGTTCTTCACGAAAGTGTTGGAGAGACGACCGCTCTGGAGTGCTGCCTTAACGGTAGCGGCTGCGTCGTCCTGATAGAACATGGGCTTCACGGAAACGTTCAGGTTGTCCTTCTTGTTCCATGCCACAGAGATGCCCATGCAGCCGTTGAAATCGCTAGCGGGCTGTTGTTCTTCGTTGTAGAATTCGATACCGCGAACCTGGCGACCATCGGCAACTTCCTTGTCGAACTGAACTGCCTTGGGATTCTTGGCCATGGGAACCAGGACGAAGCTGGAGTCCTGAACACCCTGACGATCCTTACGGGCATAGTAGCCGCAGAGGCTGTCCTGCACCTGGACCAAAGTCACTTCACGAGTTTCCTTGGTGGTGTTTTCCAGAGTGAACACGGTTGCGCTAACCGGCAGGCTGGAGAGGCGTTCATCACCCGGAGTCACGTAGCTAGACTGGGTCTTGGTAATCTGGACGCCCTTGCCTTCGTACTTGGTTTCGCTAACGGGGTAGAGTGCGGTGTACTGCATCTTGGATGCATCGTAACCTTCCTGACCCAGGAAAGTGGTATCGTCTGCCCATGCGGCAGTCAATGCGCCCTGACGAGCGATCTTTTCGCCAACAACGCCATCGAAGAAATCAATGACAACGGCACGGTTTACTTCTTCAACCTTTGCGCCCTTCTTGGAAAGAATTGCAGCGGTGCGGTCGCTCCATTGGATGTGCCAGCGTTCGAAAGCGGCGGAGTTGTTGTTCAGGAATTCCTTGTCAGAAAGAATCTTGTTCAGCTTGGATTCTGCCTTCTTCTGGTCGGCCAGGTCGGCTGCGGTGAAGAGGGCTGCACCCTTGGCGTCAACCAGGGCGAACTTGCCCAGGTAGGTGGTGAATGCTGCAAAGTTGTGGATGGCCAGAGCGGCCTTGTCGCTGATGACTGCTTCACGGAAGAAGAAGTTGTTGAAGCGGAGGTCGGAAGCCTTTTCGGTGCGAACCTGAACACCCGGCATCACGTTCATTACGGGAGTGGTGCCTGCGGGAGTTGCAGTAAAGGTGGAACCAATGCCGCCCACTGCGATACCGGTGGTAGACGGAGTGGTAGAAAGCGGGGTATACCAGGGCTGGATGAATTCCACGGCGAGACCCGGGGTCATAAGCTTCTGGACGGAACCGGCCATCTTGGCGCCGGCAAGGTATTCTTTAGTGCTCATATAGATTTCCATTGAATGGAGGGTTAAAATTTTTTCGAAAATAAAAATAGCATTTTTAAAACCGCAGACCATAAGGAAAGCGACGAAAGTGTTTACAACTGTTCATAGTGTTTGAACGTTTTGACTGCGAAATAAAAAAAACGAACCAAAAAAAAGGCCCCTAGATTTTCTAGGAGCCTTTTCATCATGTTCTCTTTTCAGGTTAGAATGTAAAACCTGCGAACACATTATTACTGATGAAGGGCAACACACCAATGAGGATTACGGTCGCTGTCAGGGCGATGATCACCCAGCGCTGACGCTTGGTCATACGGAGGGGGCTCAGGTTATCGTCGGCTTCATCTGCCCAGGCACTCTTGATGACCTGCAGGTAGTAGAACAATGCAAGAACGTTGTTCAAAACGGCGAACACTACAATGCCATAATGGCCGGTAGATGCACCGCTAAAGAACAGGTGGAACTTGCCGAAGAAACCTGCAAGGGGAGGAATGCCTGCCAGGCTAAACATGGCTACTGCCAGGGCTACCGCCAGGGGGGTATTCTGCTTGGAGAGACCGCGGAGGCTGTCGAAGTTTTCTTCGCGGTAGTGTCCGATGATGGCGAAAACGAAGAATGCCAGGTAGTTTGCGACGGTGTAGACAAACAGGTAGTAGATGATGGCTGTCTTTGCCAATTCTCCGTTACCCAGCAAGGCGACCATGATGTAACCGGCCTGGGCGATGGAACTGTATGCCATGAAGCGACGGAGGCGAGTCTGCTTTAGGGCTCCCAGGTTTCCTACAAACAGGGTGATTCCTGCAAGCAGGGCGATGAGGGGGGCAATCTGTTCGCGGATCGGAGCCAGGGGGCCATACACCAGCACCACCAGGAATGCGATTGCTGTTGCCTTGGAGGTTACGGAAAGCACCGCGGTAACGGGGGTGGGGGCGCCTTCGTAAACATCGGGGGCCCAGGTGTAGAAGGGGAACAGGGTCAGCTTGAAGCCGATGCCGCAGAATAGGAACAGCACGGCGATCCAAAGCAATGCGTTGGGTGTGCTTGCTGCGCTCTGGATGGCGTCAAAGCGGATGTTTCCTGCAAAACCGTACAAGTAGCTGAATCCGAAGAGTTCAAAGGCTGTTGCCACGGAACCCATCAGGATGTACTTGGTTGCGGCTTCGGATCCGAACTGGTCGCGTTTATTCCATGCGGTCAAGGCATACATGGGGATGGTTGCGATTTCGAGACCCAGGAAGAATGTGAGCAAGTCGCTGGCGGAAATAACCGTGATTCCACCGAAAGTGGCAAAGACGATGGTTCCAATGAACTCAGCCAGCTGGCGCATGGCCGGTTTGCCGTCTCCACCATGATCGAAGTAATCCTTGGAAAGCCATACCCCGAGAATGGCGCTGAGTACCAGTACTTCACGCATGAGGGTGCCGAAATCATCCACACGCCAGTTGCTGATGAAGAACTTTGCGCTTGCCAGGGGGATGGTGTTCAGCAGGATGAAAATCAGAACCAGGCCGATGTTGGCAACGCGCCAGGGAATCTTGGAATTTTCATTGACGAACAGTCTGCTACCGATGACGAGGAAGGGGAGCAGCAAAAGCAACAAGTCGGGAATAACGTAATTCGGAATGTAAGTCATGTTAACCTCCAATTCCTGCGGTGGATGCGCTAGAAGCTGCTGCAGAGATCTTTGCAAAGATGGGGGCGATGCTCTGGTCCAGCATGTTTGAAATCCAACCCGGGAAAATACCGATCAGCAGGAGGCATGCCACCAGAACGATGATAACCAGCTTTTCGCGGAAGCATCCGTCGGTAAGGGTTTCGTACTTGGCAGGCATATTGCCGTGAAGCATACGGTTTGCGGTCTGTAGAATGTACACTGCAGTGGTTGTAATGGAGAGGATTGCAAGGATGGTCACGATGCGGGTGAGGGTAGATTCCTGGGCAAAAGCTCCAATAAAGATGGTGCTTTCGGCGACAAATCCGCTAAAGCCCGGAAGGCCGAGACCTGCAAAACCGGCGATTACGAAACCCACGCCCAGGAAGGGCATCTTACGCATGATGCCGCCCATCTGGGTGATGCCGCGGGTGTGAGTGCGTTCGTAAATCATACCGATAGTGGCGAAGAACAGACCTGTCAGGAAACCATGGGAAATCATCTGGAGGGCTGCACCGCGGAGACCCACGGGAGTGATGGCGGCAAGGCCCAGGAAGATAAGACCCAGATGGCTAATGGAACTGTAGGCGGTAATGTACTTCAGATCCTTGTGGCGGAGGGCGATGAAAGGTCCAAGAACCACGTTGAAAATCAGGAAGGCTACAACCCACGGGAGCCAAATCCTGGCGGCTTCGGGCATCAGGAACATGGCGATGCGAAGGCAACCGTAGGCACCCATCTTCATCATGACGCCTGCAGCAAGCATAGAAACCGCGGTAGGTGCGCTGGCGTGGCCGTCGGGACTCCAGAAGTGGAAGGGGAACAAAGAGGAACTGACGGCGAAACCCATGAACATGAGGGGGAAGGCCCACATCTGGAAATCCATAGGAATCGTAATCTTGGAAAGTTCCATGATGCTCCAGCTATTGATTCCGCTTTCGAAGTAGAGACCGAACAGCGTTGCCAGAATCATGGAGGAACCGAATGCAAGGGTAAGGGTCAGTTTCTTACCACCGTAATCCTTGCGACCGGAACCATAACCTGCGATCATCAGATACATGCACAGGGCTTCCATTTCGTAGAACACGAAGAACAGAACCAGGTCCATGCTCATGAACACGCCGTAGACGCTGGTGGCCAGCATCTGGATCAAGGCGAAGAACACCTTCTGGTTGCCCTTGATTTCCCAGCTGACAAATACACCGGCCCATACGATGACAGCGGTGAGCAACAGCAGGAACATATTCAGACCGTCGGCGCCAACCATATAGTGGGCGTTGAAGGCTGTTATCCAGGGAATGTCCGTGAAAAACTGAAGCAGGAGCGGAGCCGTTGCTTCATTGGCGGGGGTGCCGCTCAGCATATAGAGACGATAGGTCAGATAACCCACCAGCAACAACACCAGCGTGGCGGAGGTGCCGTGGATGCCCTTGATCAGTTTTGCCTTTGCCGAAGGAATCGGAGCACAGACAAGAACTGTGAAAAGGGGAACAAGCCAAATCAGGTTAAAAAGTAAAGTATCCATGCTTAAACCTGCTTAGAAGGGGAGATTCCCGATGAAACGCCAAATGATAATGCCCACGATCAGTGTGCCCACGTAGAAAGTCAGGTTGCCGCTCTGGGCGGTACGAACCAGATTTCCCAACTTGTGTACGAACCAGACGGCGAATGCGACCAGACCTTCGATAACCACGTCCTGAATTCCACGAGCGATTTTTGCGATGCCACCAATGACGAACTGGCGGACGACGCAGTAATACATTTCGTCGAAGTAGAACTTGTGATAGATGGTCTTGTAGATTCCGCAGCGGTTGGTGTCATCCAGGGCCCGTTCAATTTTAGCCTTGGGACTTGCATAAAGGAACCAGGCAATCAACAGGGCGAGAACAGCAACGCCAATGGCGACAACAGGAATCCAATGAGCCTCGGGGAGTAAGACCAGTTGAGGAACACGGAGCTTGCCCGGCACAAAGAAATGTTCGAACAGACCCTTTGCTGCAAAACCGCTAGCCAGAGCAGGGATTGCAAGGATTGCGATAGGCAAGGTCATGGCGAAGTCTTCGTGAACGTGGCCTTCTGCAACGGAGTGGCAACGGGGCTTACCGTGGAATGCCAGGAAGAACAGGCGGAACATGTAGAAGGTGGTGAGACCGCTGGTGAGCAAGGCCAAACCGAACACTACATAATGATGACCCTGGAATGCCGCCAGAATGATTTCGTCCTTGGAGAAGAAACCGGAGAAGGGCGGAATACCGGAAATGGCCAAAATGGAAATCAGGGCGCAGATGTAGGTGATGGGCATCTTCTTGCGGAGACCACCCATGGCATCCAGATCATTGGTATGAACTTGATGAATCAAGCTACCAGCAATCAGGAACAAACTGCACTTGAAGAAGGCGTGAGTAAAGATATGGAAGGTGGAGGCTGTCCAACCGGTTACGATGACGGCATCGCCAATCTTACAGGCTCCGAGAGAGAACATCATGTAGCCCAGCTGACTCAGGGTAGAGTAGGCGAGGATACGCTTGATATCCTTCTGGGTGCAGGCGATTACAGCGGCAAATACCATAGTGAATGCGCCAACCCACATAATCAAGGTAAGTGCATCGCCGCAGGCGGCGAAGAAGGGGAACAGACGTGCTACCAGATAGACACCTGCCACCACCATGGTTGCACTATGGATGATGGAGGATACCGGGGTCGGACCTTCCATGGCATTGGGCAGCCAGATGTGCATGGGGAACATGGCAGACTTGCCCCAGCCACCAGTAAAGATCATGATGGAACCAAGAATCAGGGCGTCTGCCTGGGAAATGCTCATGATGCCCAGGTTTATGACCTGCTTCTTGAATGCAATGAGGGAAATGCTGTTGATGTTGGCGAAGTCAAAGGTCTGCAGAACATAGCTGACCAACACGATGCCGAACAGGAAGAAACTGTCAGCGAAGCGGGTGAGGATGAAGGCCTGCTTGGAGGCGCTTACTGCAGAAGGCTTGTGATACCAGAAACCGATCAGAAGGTAGCTTGATACACCCACCAGTTCCCAGAAGATGAACATCTGGAATAGGTTGGTGGCGGCAACCAGGCCCAGCATGCTAAAGCTGAACAGCGAAAGCAGCGCGAAGAAACGTCCTTCGGCGCGGTCGCCACGCATATAGCCTACGCTGTAGATATTGACCATGAAGGCGATAAAGGTAACCACCACCAGCATCATGATGCTGAGAGGGTCTACCAGAAGGCCTATGTTGGCCACGAAGGTTTCTGCAAACTTCAGGAACGGAAGTTCGAAAAGAATTGCCTTCTGGGGAGCGTATCCGGAACTGAAGTAGCTTATGGCCAGGGACAGAGCCGAAGCGAATGCGATGCCGTTGCAGATAATTGCAAAGATTGCTGCACCCTTGGCTGATTTACGTCCCAGGAAGATACCGTTTACCACAAAAGTGAGAAGCGGCATCAAGAAGATAAGATAGCTGATGGAAACGTCGTTAATCATGGAGGTCCCTCAACTGTTCAACGTCAAGACTCTTGTAGCGGCGATACATACTGACTACAATGGCAAGGGCGATTGCCATTTCGCAGGCCGTTACGGCAATGACGAAAATGCTAAACAGGGCGCCCGCCGTAGCGTCACTAGCTGTGAAATAGGCGAACGAGATAAAGTTGATGTTTGCTGCGTTGAGCATGAGTTCAATGGAAATCAGCATACCCACCAGGTGACGACGGTGCATAAGGCCCCAGACGCCAATGCCAAACAGCAAAAATGCGAGGATTAGGCAGTTCATCAAAGTCATTTTTGAACCTCCTTGTTTCCCTTCATGTCTTCCTTGCCCTTGCGAGCTATGGTGATGGAACAGATCAAGGTCATCAAAAGTAAAATGCTTACAACTTCAAAAGGTATGACGAATCCGTCTGCGCCGTAACTCAAAAGCCGTAAGGCAAAGGCGTTCAGCGAAGCGAATCCTTCGGGTGCGCTAGGCGTAGAAACTGTCAGTTCCTTAACAGGCAAGATCATCTTGACCATTACGGCAACAAAGGCGATAGCCAGTGCGAATGCCGCAAAGGTGCGAGGCATCTTAGCCTTGAAGGAATCTTCTCCCAAGTGGCTTGTAAGCAAGATGGTGAATACGACGAAAATCACCACGCCGCCCACGTAAACCATGATCTGGGCCAAGGCGATGAATTCCGCATGGAGCAACATGTAAAGGATTGCTGTACCCACAAAGGAGAAAATGAGGAATACGGCACTTTGCAGTATGTTTCGTACGGCAACAGTCAACAGTGCGGTAAACAGCATGATGGCTGCAACCACATAGAATGCAATGTCCATGCCGCCGAGGGGGAAGGCCTGAGACAGTGCAGGAAGTATCTGGGAAATGTTAGGCATTAACCTTGTCCCTCCTTCTTGTTCAAGATCATTTCCAGCGTGCTGGGGTCTGTGGTAGCCACTTCAAATTCCTGGCACATGCGGATTGCGCCAAAGGGGCAGGCTTCTACGCAGAGACCGCACTGGGTGCAGCTGGCAAAATGATAGACGTAACGGCCCAGCACTTTCTTGCCGGCGATGTTCTTCGTGGGAAGAACGTTGATGCTTGCGTTGGGGCAGGCACGTTCGCACATGCCGCAAGCGGTGCAGTGGTTGTTTCCTTCGGCGTCTTCAACCATCTGGAGACGGCCGCGGTAACGTTCGTGCATCTTCAAAGTCTTGCGGTTTTCGGGGTACTGTTCCGTAACAATACGCTTGGGGTTGAAGAAGTACTTGAGGGTAACGGACAAACCGCACATCAGACTCCAGGGACCCGTAATGCAGCGCTTCAAGTAGCGCTTGAAATACTGTTTTGCAGTTATTCTTTCAGCCATTATAAAATCCTCTTAGAACAACGCGATGTAGATTGCGCCTGCTACCAGTACCAACAAGTTTACCGGCAGCAGGAACTTCCATTCGAAACTCATCAACTGGTCTACACGGGGGCGCACAAAAGTCCAGCGGACCATCATGTAGCACCAGATCATAAAGTAGACCTTTGCAAAGAACCAGATAACACCGGGAACCATGTTCAGGTAGGTGTCTACGGCAGCGACTCCGATGCAGGGTGCGTGGAAACCACCCAGGAAGCAGGTGGTGGCCAGTGCGGAGTTGGTGACGAGGGCAATGTATTCTGCCAGGTAGAACATGGCGAAGGGGGTGCCTGTGTATTCCGTGTGGTAACCGCCGGTCAATTCCTGTTCCGCTTCGGCAATGTCAAACGGTGCGCGGTTCATTTCTGCAGTACTGGAAATGAAGAACAGGATAAAGGCGATAAAGCCAAGCACAGGAACCTTGAAAATCATCCAGTTAAGAACGGTACCGCTCTGGCTCTGGGTGATATCCATCAGGTTGGTCGATCCGGAAAACATCACCACGAAAAGCAGAATCATGGCGAAGGAAATTTCATAGCTGATCATCTGGGCGCCGCTACGGAGGGCTCCGAGCAGGGAGTACTTGTTGTTACTGGACCAGCCGCCCAGCAAGATGCCGAGAACGCCAAATCCGTTGACTGCGATAATCAGGGGAATGCCCATATCTACATCGGCAACCACCAGGGTGGGGCCAAAGGGAATAAGGGCTGCTACCATGAAAGGGGCTATCAGCACGATCAGCGGGGCCATGTAGTACATGACTTTGTCAACGCCACCGGGGTTGTACACTTCCTTAAAGAGCATCTTCAGAACGTCGGCGATGGTCTGGATGGTGCCGTGCCAGCCAAGGCGCATGGGGCCAAGACGGCATTGCACATGGGCGCAAACCTTACGTTCCATATAGATGAGGATGGGGGCGGAACCGATGTTTACGGCGCAAACTGCAATGACGCAGATGACAGCGTTTACCAGGAAGGCTACGATCGTGTTCAGTGTGTCGGACTGGATGGCTGCCGGCAGGTATTCTGCAAGCTTCGGCACCCATTCGCGAACAACATCGCCAATTGGATTTGTGATAGAGGGTACGAACATAAAAGTCAAACTCCTTATCTGTCAATTTCCGGAATCACCGGGTCCAGAGTTGCCATGATGGTTACCAAGTCGGAAACCGTGTGACCTTGCACCATCTTGTTCAATGCTGCAATATGGGGGAAGCTGGGGCCGCGGGTATGAATACGATAGGGCTTGTCGCTGGCGGTTTCTGCAACCACATAGGTGGCGTAGAGACCCTTCGCGGTTTCAACTTCGCTGTAGAAACGACCGACGGGAAGCTTCACCGGCTTTTCCTTGGAACGCCAGGGACCTTCTGTGGGGAACTTGTCGATGCACTGACGGAGGATTCGCATAGATTCATGGATTTCAGCAATGCGAACGTTGTAGCGGTCATAGCAGTCGCCATTGGTTGTGGTGGGTACGTCAAATTCCAGCTGATTGTAGATGCTGTAGGGATTTGCCTTACGCACGTCGAAGTCAACGCCGCTGGCGCGAAGTACGGGGCCTGAACATCCGTAGGCAATTGCGTCTTCCCTTGAAAGTACGCCAATACCGATGGAACGTTCCTGCACAATGATGTTCTTGGAAAGGAAACGTTCGTAGTCCCGCATGGCACCGACCAGATGATCCAGGAATGCCTTGACGCGAGGAATGAAATTTTCGGGGACGTCGAAACGGCTTCCGCCGGGGCGGAAGTAGTTTGTGGTCAGGCGGGAACCGGTGACTTCTTCAAGAATGTCATGAATCATTTCACGTTCCTTAAAGCCGAACAGCAAGCAGGTCTGTCCGCCAAGGTCGCCGCCAAAGCAGCCGAAGAACACCAGATGACTTGCGATACGTCCAAGTTCGCAGAGCATGACGCGGATGTATTCCTGTCTTTCGGGAACGCCGATGTTCATGCCTTTTTCCAAAGCAAGAACTACGCCAAGATTGTTCTGGATGGCGGTCAGGTAGTCCTGACGGTCAGACATACCGATGTACTGCAGGTAAGTCATGGACTCAGCCTGCTTTTCCATACCGCGGTGGATGTAACCGAAGTGGGGAACGACTTCAATGATGGTTTCGCCATCCATTCGAAGGGCCAGACGCAAGGCACCGTGAGTACTGGGGTGCTGGGGGCCCATGTTCACGAAGAATTCTTCGGTGTTAGATTCTCGGGTGATCTTGAATCCCGGGGGGAGCTGTGTTACACTCATACGGGCCTCTTAATCATATCGGGGTGAGTAAAGTCCTTACGGAGGGGGTAGCCCACAAAATCCTTGTCCAGGAAGATGCGGCGAAGATCTTGATGACCTGTAAATTCTATGCCGAACATGTCGAAGACTTCACGTTCCTTGACTTCGGCGGCGGGGTACAGGTGGCTGACGGTAGGAACCTTGGCGAGCAATGCGGTGGCTCGCTTTTCTGCGGCGACATTTTCGTCCTTCTTAAGCTGTGTGCAGAAGAACAACTTGTGTCCGTGTTCCATGCTGCGGAGCATGGTAATCAAGTCAAAATGATCGCTGTAGTCGGCGGCGGTTACGTCAATTAGGTAATCCATCTTGAACGAGGCGTCTTTCTTTACGAATTCAACCGCTGCAAGGTAGTCGTTGGAATCGACTAGAACTTCCAGGGGAGTGTCTGCGGTCATATTCTGGACCGTCGTTTCCACGGAATCTTCTCCAGCGGTGCGGACGGTAATTGACGGAAATTTTTCCTGCAGTTTCTTCAACATTTCTGCCTGGGAAAGACCGCGGGTTGCAACAGGTTCACGTACAATTTCGGGGAAGGTTTCCTTTACGACGCGAACAGGCTTGAAGGCGCTCTTGTAGTCCGGATTCTCTTCCTTGAACTTGACGCGGGCTTCGGCCATTTCTTCGTCCTTGATTTTTTCAAGTTCGGCCCAGGCCTTGGCGGCTTCGCGGTAACGGTCAAAATTGGCTGTATCCTTGGTTTCACCCTCGTGCCAGGGGTCGCGGCAGGTTTCCTTGAGGATTTTTTCGCGAAGGGTTAGCAGACCATGGAAAAGTGCTTCGGGACGGGGCGGGCAACCGGGAACGAATACGTCTACGGGAATAAGGTTTTCGGCTCCGCGAACGACGGAATAGTTGTCGTACTTGAAGGGGCCACCGCTAATAGTGCAGGCTCCCATGGCAAGCACATACTTGGGGCCCGGCATCTGTTCCCACAGCATCTGCAGGGCGGGGGCCATGCGACGGGTAATGGTTCCCGCAATAATGAACAAGTCTGCCTGACGGGGAGATGCTCGGAACACTTCGGAACCGAAACGTGCAATATCATAGCGGGCCATGGAACTGCTCATCATTTCGATGGCGCAGCAGCTGGTGCCGTAAGTCAGGGGCCAAATGGAATTGGCGCGGGCCCAGTTGACCACATAGTCAACCGCATTCACGACGTACTTGCCGCCGGGAATGGGGTCCAGAATCTTAGGAGCAAAGTTGATTATTCCCATTTGAGAAGTCCTTTTTTCCAGGCGTAGGCAAGGCCAGAAACAAGAATGGCGAGGAAGATTACCAAGTCAATTACAACAACGATGGGGGAGAGGGCTGTATGCCCTGCCATGATTTCCTTGAAGTTCGCCATGACAGGAAGCAGGAACAGCGCTTCGATGTCAAAAACAAGGAAAAGGAGGGCAAACAGATAGTAGCCCACCTTGAACTGAATTCGAGCATTGCCGATGGTTTCCATACCGCATTCGTAGGGAGCCATCTTGTTTTTTGTTTTCTTGGTGCGGTAACCTAGCAATAGGCCTGTCACGGTAGCGGCCGCGGCGATAAACGCTCCCAAAAAAAGGAAAATGGATAGAATTACATATTCTGACATTTCTCGCGCCTCTTAATAGAAGTTCTGCAGTTCCTGTACGGTTCCGAAGAGTGTGTTGCCGATCTGGAATCGGTCTAGGACGTGCTTGAGCAGATCCTTGAATTCATCAATGGTGGCTGCATTCATTTCGTTCAACTTTTCTTGAATAGCGTTGACGTAACCATAACCCACCGGCTTGGTTTTCAAATCCTGCATTTCGCCTGCCCATTGTTGAAGCATCTGGTCTGTCTCGATTCTTGCAATCACGTAACGTGTCGTCGACAAGAGCTCTCGCAAAAAGTGTACCAAGAAGATTTCTTCTTGCAAAATACCCCAACGCTTGTCCTTGCTATAGAGGGAGGCGTTTTCGGCTTTGCCGTAAAAAACTGCTGCCTGGGCATATTCAAGGCACGTCACAAGACGATGCTCGAAATGCTTGGTCTCGTGACCAAGATGCTGAAACCAGATGGCATCGGCAACCGGGTTTGGTTCTTTGCGTTCGGCCACTTCGTTTGGGAACATGGCTCTGAAGGCGTAGTATACTTCTTCGTAGTAACGATTGCGCATTCGGCAGTTGAATGCACGATTCTTCAATGTATAGTCGCTGTGGTGGAGGGTTGTAATCATGATTTAACCACCTGGCGTACGCCTGGAATTTTCTTGATGTTTGAAATAAGGTTGTCGACCTGTTCCTTGCGGTATGCCTTGAATACGAGACGAACCCTGCCGGAATAATTGACACCGGCAGAGGAAATCCGATCCATAAACAGATTCTCGTCTTTCAGGGCTTTCAGCACATCGTAGGTAAAGTTCTTGCGGTTGTCGTTTTCGATGGACAAGTGAACTTCGAAGGCATGGGTTGACTGCTCGCTCCACTGCACGGCGATCTGCTGACCATCGGTCAGTTTCTTTAGTTCGGGGCAATCTTCGTTGTGGACTTCGATACCGATCTGGGGGCGTAGGACACCGACAATCTTGTCACCGGGAACAGGGGCGCAACACTTGGCGAAGTGGATCATCAAACTGGTTTCGCGCCCGATCTGCAGCGGCATTTCGTCGCGGTATTCGGCCTTCTTGTCCTTGTTGAACGAGGGGAAGAACTTCAGAGCCTTTGCAGAATCGTTGCCGTTCTGGGCGCGGTCGCCGTTGAGGAATCTCTGGATGTCTACCAGGGGCAGTTCGCCTTGGCCGATTCGTTCGTAGAAGTCGTCGACGCTTGTGGTCCCGAAATATTTGTTGATGGCTTCTTCTGCAGGACGTTTGTCCTTTTCAATTTTTGCAAGACGCAGTTCTCGAATCCAGATTTCCTTGCCCAAGTCCTTGGACTGTTGGATCATGCTGTTTCGCATCCAGCGACGCAGTTCCTGCTTGGCCTTTACGGTCTTGACCATTTCGAGCCATTCGGGGCTGGGTTCCTGGTGTGGGCTCTTCAAAATCTGGATGGTGGCTCCATGGGTGACCACGGTGTCAAGATTTACCACTTCATCGTTGATTTTTGCGCCAATGCAGTGGAGACCCAGTTCCGTGTGTACGGCAAAGGCGAAGTCAAGGACAATGGCACCCTGGGGCAGTTCTATGGATGTACCCTTGGGGGTGAATACGGTCATGCCGCTAGGTTTCAAGTCAACCTTCAGGAAGTCCAGGTATTCCTTGGAGTCGGAAATCTCGGACTGGAGCTTCACCATGTGGTTCAACCAGGCCAGCTCTTCACCTTCGTGCTGGGTTTCCAGTTTGTAGGCCCAGTGTGCGGCAAAACCCTTTTCTGCCGTAAGGTCCATATCCTTGGTTCGAATCTGGACTTCGACCATCTTGTTGTCGGGGCCGATAACCGTGGTATGGATACTCTGGTAAAGGTTGGGCTTGGGGGTGGCGATGTAATCCTTGAAGCGGCTCTGCAGCGGAGTCCACAGGTTATGGACGTAGCCTAGGGCCAGGTAGCATTCGGGGATGGACTCCACGATGATGCGGATTGCGAAAATGTCGAAAATATCTTCGAACTGGCAGCCGCGACTGAGCATCTTGTTGTAGATACTGTAGATGTTCTTGGTGCGTCCCTGGATGGTACAGTCGAAATCTTCCAGGGCCATCTTGATCTGGAGCGGGCCAATCACGGACTGGATGTACTGTTCGCGGGATTCCTTGTTCTCGATAAGAGCGTCTACCAGTTTTTGGTATTCGTCGGGGTTCACGTACTTGAAACTCAGGTCTTCAAGTTCGTTTTTAAGCTTGTAGAGACCGAATCTGTGGGTCAGCGGAATGTAGATGTCCAGGGTTTCCTGGGCAATCAGCTGGCGCTTTTCGGGCTTCATGTACCGCATGGTTCGCATGTTGTGGATACGGTCCGCGATCTTGATCATGATGACGCGGGGATCCTTGGCCATGGCGATAATCAGCTTTCGGTAAGTCTCTGCCTTCTGGGCAGTCTTGTTGGCTTCCTGGGCTGCTGTAATCTTTGTGACGGCGTCCACCATGAATGCGGTGTCTTCGCCGAACATTTCGGCAAGTTCTTCCAGGGAATGATCCGTATCTTCGACGACGTCGTGCAACAGGCCTGCCAAAACAGTGGGCTGGTCCTGCTTAAGGTCTGCAAGAATCTTGGCTACTTCGTAGGGGTGCTCGGTGTAGGGCATGCCGCTCTTGCGGTACTGTCCTTCGTGAGCTTGGGCGATAAAGGCAACAGCCTTAGACAGAATCCCACGATCTAGGTCGGGATTCTTTCTAATCAGCACATCAATAATGTGCTCTTGGTTAGATGAAAGATTCAGTTGATCCATTACCCTCAATTATATCTAAAAAAGGGGGTGTCGTGTTGTACAGATTGTGAAATAAGCGAAAAATAAGGGCTTTGGGGTTTTCATGCTAAAAATCCAAAAAGGAACTTTTCAAGAGACGTAAAACGTTTGACCCTAAAAAACAAATTTTGTAAAGCGCGGTAGGGGCGTTTTTCCCGGAAAAAATGTTGTAGTGTCTAACAACGTTAATCGTGGATAAAATGTGATTCTTGTCACGTTTGAGATTATATTATACGGGCCTCGATCTCAAATGGTTGAGAAGAGGGATTGGATGGGTTTATGAAAACAAGAAAAATGCTGGCAGTTTCTGCCATAGCTGTTTTGGGGCTGTTCTCTGCGAATGGCTGTTCTGATGATAAAAGCAATGGTCTTGGACCAGAGGGAGACGTCAATGGGGTTGTCTCCAGTGAAAGCCTATTGGGGCCGGAAAGCTCCGAGTCGGTGTTGCAGGATCCCGTAGGTGGAGAGGCCCTGAGTTCTGAGCAAGAGGAAGTTCCTAATCTGGAGGGGGAAAGTAGCTCTTCCGTCAATCCGGAAAGTTCCGTTTCAGAATTGCCTTTAAGTTCTGCAGATTCCGCGGAAAGCGAGGTGCTGTCTTCCAGTTCAGAAGTCGCAGAGATTTCTAGTTCCAGCGCGATAGTGGAGGCCGCCCCTGCTTTCAAGGAAGACTACCGAGATGAGTGCTCGATTAGTGAAATTCCTACTAGCGTCAACAATGCAAAACTTCCGGACCCGTTCACCACTTTGGCTGGAACACGAATTTCTTCCAAGGACGAATGGAAGTGCCGTCGTGAAGAAATTGGCGCCATGTACGAAAAGATCATGTACGGCGATAAGCCTCGTAATCCCGAAAAAGTGGAGGGCAAACTTGCAGGAAGCACCTTTACCGTGACCGTGACCGACAAGGGTAAGTCGGCTTCCTTCGCTGTAACCATCAATGGCGCAGGCACCAAGGATAACCCGAAGCCCGCCATGATCGGCTTTGGTGGTGGCTTTATGGGTAACACTTGCGGTAGCCTGGGTGGCTCCCTCTCTGGTCTTGACATTGCTCAGATTATCTTCAACCCCGATAATGTTGCTCCTGAAAGCCAGCGTGGTAGCGGTAAGTTCTACGACATTTATGGATCCAACGCTAGCACTGGCACCATCATGGCATGGGCATGGGGTGTGAGCCGCCTGATTGACGCTCTGGAAAAAACTCCGGAAGCTGGCATCGATGTAAAGCATCTTGGCATTACCGGATGTTCCCGCTGGGGCAAGGGCTCTCTTGCTGTTGGCGCCTTTGATACCCGTATTGCCTTGACCATTCCCCAGGAATCCGGTTCCGGTGGCGCTTCCCTCTGGCGTGTAGGCGCTCAGGTTAACAAGCAGAAGGGCAAACAGTTTGTACAGGGCCTGAATAGTGCAGGCTCAGAAGGCAACTGGATGAAGACAACCTTCAAGAACTACGACGGAAAGGAAAACACCTTGCCCTTCGACCAGCATATGCTGGTGGCCATGGTGGCTCCTCGTCCCTTGCTGATTATCGACAACGCAGGCCAGGAATGGCTTGGAGAAGTTCCCTCCAACTACTGCGGCCAGGCTTCCAAGGAAGTCTTTGACGCATTGGGCGTAAGCGAAAATTACACCTATTCCCAGGAAGGCGGTCACGCCCACTGTTCCTTGCCCAACGGACAGTTTGACGAAGTCAAGGATTTCATCAATAAGTTCCTGCTGGAAAAGGATGGAGTTCAAACGGGAAAGATTGACTACACCAAGAATTCTGAGCAGATTAAGTGGAATAAGTCCGATTGGATCGACTGGACTACACCGACGCTCCGATAATTGATTGCGCAAATATGAAAAAGGCTGTTCCTGAAAATGGGACAGCCTTTTTTTTGATATCTGTTTTTTTGAGGTTACGCCCCTGCGTCTTCCAAACGTTTGACGTGGCAGTAGGCCAGTTCCTTGGTCTTCTCGTCACGAAGATGAAGACTGGAACCTTCGCAGTAACGCCAGTACTTGCACTTCTTGCAGTCTCCAAGGCGGGCCCAGTTGCGGTCTCGCATAATCTGGTAGCGGTTCTGCCATACGTCCCAAATATCATCCTTGTAGATGTTTCCCTGGATGTAGTCGCCACGGAGGCTGGGGCATGCCGAAATATCGCCATTGGCAAGGACTGAACCTACGTTTACGCCGGCTCGGCAGAAGAAAGGATAGTTGCGAGATTCCTTTTCGTAGCTGCCCAGGAATCCTTCGCAGCCATAGTTTACGTTGATGACTCCCATCCGCTTTGTTTCGCGGATGAAGTCAAAGACCTGTCTGAATTCCTGGTTGGAGAGCTGGAACAGCGGATTGTCCTTGGCTCGCCCCTTGGGGAATACGGTGGCGATTCTCCAACGCTTGACGCCAATCTTGATCAACATGTCGCGAATTTCGGGGAGCTCCGGCAGGTTCTGCTTGTTGACGCAGGTCATGGTGTCAAAGGTAAGGCCTGGCGTGTGGGCCGCCATGGTGATGGCGCGAATGGCATTGTCAAAGCTGTTGGGACTTCCGCGGAAATGATTGTGGCTGTCGTGAAGGCCGTCTAGGCTAATGGTGAGGGAACGGAGACCTGCGTTTAGCAAGTCCACGAATTTTTGCGGCGTCATGGCAAGGGCGTTGCTGACCATTCCCCAGGGGTAACCGCGCTTCTTGATTTCCTGACCGCATTCCACCAGGTCCTGGCGCATCAGAGGCTCGCCACCGGTGATGACCACCATGAAGTGCTTGGGGTCAATGTGTGGGGCCAGATGGTCCAATACTGCCATGAAATCTTCACGAGGCATGTCGGGAATGGCATCCTTAAGGCAGTCGCTACCGCAGTGCAGGCAATGCAGGTTGCAGCGCAGGGTGCATTCCCAGAAGAAATAGGTCAGTGGGTGCGTCTTTATTTCATTATGGCGATAAAGACGGTAGAATTCCAGTGCAAGACGTTTCTTGAAGCCTAGCTTCATCGGGACTACTCCTTTTCCTCGGTGCTGGGAACGTCGTTACATGTCCCGTTGAAAAAGCAAGGAGGCCCGTAAACTGCGGGTTGGTCGATGAAGGCGGTGTCCTTGACGAAGGGAGGCTCGTCAATGCCCATGGAACTGCTGGAGTTTTCCTCGCTGGAATTGTTCGGATCTGTTGCGTTGCCAGGATTGCATTCTCTTGCGGCGTCTTCATCAACGCCAAAGAGATTGGAAAATTGTTCCAGAGTGTAGGAACTTCCATCACTGCAATCGCAACCTTCCGTTTTCACAATTTCAACACCGTAATCCGGGCAGATTTCGTCGTGACAAGGAGGAATCGAATAGCTTTCGACCACGGATGGCTTACAGGTCGGCTGTAGCGGCTCCTGCACTACACCATACAGCGGCTCTATCTGGGGAATGGAATTTGACGAACTGCTTGAGGGACGAATCGTATTTTCGCTGTTATTGGATGTCGGTTCCACATTGCTGCTAGAATTAGGGGTTGTCTCGTTGGAACTAGACGTTGTTGCATTGGAGCTTGATGATGGCTCTTCGTAAATGGGTTGTGTAGATGATTCGGAATCACTGCAGCTGGCCCAGAAACTGGCGAACGAGGCAATAATGAACTTTTGCCAATGCTTCTTTAATAAACTCATTTTATGTCTCCTAATCGAATGAGGTTACTTCTTGATTTTTACTGCGGTTCCATAAACGATGATTTCTGCCGCACCAGCCATAACTGCGGATGTCATAAAGCGAATTCCAACGATGGCGTCAGCGCCAACATTGCGGGCGTCCCGTTCCATTCGTTCTGTAGCCTGCTGCCTAGCTTCGTTCAGCATTTCTGTATAGCCTGCCAGTTCGCCACCGATAATGGATTTAAGACCTGCAAAAACATCGCGGACTACATTCTTGCTGAAGACGACGCTACCTTTGACCATGCAGATAGTTTCGATTTCCTTGCCCGAGATAAAGTCTGTGGTGAAAAGTCTCATGGGAACCTCCGTGACGTCGAAAAAAGGATAGATCTTTCCCTAAATATACAATAAAATCCGCCTTGTAGTTAAAGGCGGGTTTTGCTCTTTAAGAGCCCAGATCGGGAGTCGGACCCGAGACCTCTTCCTTACCAAGGAAGTGCTCTACCACTGAGCTACCTGGGCTTTTGCTTAGGTGAGCCCAAAGATAGTACAATATTTGGAACTTTGCAAGGGGTTTTTTGCGGTTGTTGCAAAATTGAGGGAAGAAAGTTAAAAAGGGGAAGTTTTTCCTATATGTCTCATGGTGAGACATATGACGTTTTTTTGCTTTTTTTGATGGCAAAAACTTCAGTTTGTTGTCTTTTCTCCTCTGTAATAAAATTGAAATTTATTGCTTAAAAACATAAATTTGGAACGCTCCATGAAACCGATTTCTGACTACAACGATTATCGCCTTTACATTAGGGATTTCTACGAAGAACGCAAGTTGATGACCGGCTTGTCCTGGCGCGGTTTCAATAAAATGGCTGGCTATGCTTCTCCAAGGTTCTTAAAACTAGTTTGTGACGGGAAGTCGAAGCTGAGTAGTGTCGGCGCGATCCGCCTTGCAAAGGTCATGGGACTTTCTAAAGTTCAATCATCGTACTTCTTAGCATTGGTTTCCTATTGCAACACTTCGGTAGAACGCAGAAAACAAGTCGCCTATGAGCATATGCAGGCTATAGCGAAGGACGAGAAAGTTCGGATTGTAGGGGACGACGCTTATGATTATTATAAAGATTGGTGGAATCCGATACTAAGGGAACTTGCCCCTAGAGTAGCGGTTGCGATACCTGCAAAAATCGCGAGCCTGTTCTATGAGAATGTGTCTTCGGAGGATGTGAGGAAATCTCTGGATTTCATGGTTCAGGCTGGCTTCCTGAAAAAGAACAAGAAAAGTTATGTGCAGACCGATAAGGCTATTCTTGGTTCCTCGGAAAAGATTCCGAAGGCCATTCGCAACATGCATAAACAAATGGCATTTTTTGCAGAGAAGGCCGTAGATAATTTCTCCGTAAGTGACCGTAATTTTTCTGGCATGACGCTTTCTGTAAATCGGGCTGCTTATGATCAGATTGTGAATGAACTTGACTCTTGCCGCAAGAAAATCGCCGCAATTGTCTCGGCCGCAGAGGAGTGTGACCGGATTTACAGGTTGAACTTGCAACTGTTTCCGGTGACAAAAGAGATTGAAAAATGAAGTTTTCTTTGGGAATGATTCTCGCTTTTTGTTGGACTTTCTTGTTCTTTGCCGCCTGTAGCGATTCTGAGAAGAAAGTTGCAAACGGCTATACAGAGGAACAGAACGCGACCAATTTGGATAGCGCGGCTTATGCGCTGTTGATGACATGGGAACCTGCGTCCCCTGTGGCTTTGAGAAAGGTTAACAACGCTGAATTTGGCAAGTCTTGGTACGAAATCCAGTTTACGACGGCAGGCAACTCCTATTACAAACACACTGGCAAGACAGTGGAAGATGCCTGCACCGTAGATCTGTATACCGAACAGAATGGTGTCCGCATGAACCTGACCCGCGTTTACAAGAAAGATGCGCATACGGAATTCTTGAGCCGCGATTCCCTGGACGCCGTGGTGGAAGACCATCTGAACAATACCTACGAAGGCAACAGCGCCGTGGCAAACTGCCAGGCAGATTCTACGGCCTTTGTGGATTATTGTTCCGAAAACGACGGAATCGTCACAGACCTATTCAAGCTGGACAAATGTACCATTCTCCATTTGATATGTGTTGTAAAATTCAAGCCGAAGGTTACCGCAAACGAATATTTGCAAGGCACCGCCAAGAAGATGAAGGACCGCTGCATCGCTGAATTCTACGCCCCGGAGGATCCTGAAGATGAGGAACCTGCGGAAGTTGCTTCCACCTTGTTTGTAGATGAACGCGACGGCCATGTGTATAAAACTGTGAAGATCGGCGACCAAACATGGATGGCAGAAAATCTGAACTACGCCTACCTGGTTTCTACAGAAACATTGGATTCACTTAGCTACTGCCCGGGAGGAGATCCGGCCAACTGTGAAAAGTACGGCAGATTGTATTCCTGGTCCGCTGCTGTGGATTCCGCGGATGTTTTTGGAAAGGGCGTAAAAGATTGTGGAGGAATGGATATCTGCAATCCCGGTCGAAACATCCAGGGCATTTGCCCCGACGGCTGGCGCATCCCGAACCTAGATGACTTTGAAATTCTTGAAGAAGAAATGGGCGGGAAGGATGTGGCCGGAGAAAGAGCTACGACGGAAGAAATGTTTGGAACGGATGATTATGGATTTAGCGCTTTGCCTGCTGGAGGTCTCTATAATCCTGCGTATAGTTCCGATGCAGGCTCATTTGGAGCTGTGGCATCTTTTATCATGACCACGGAATATGATTGGAATGCATGGGTATGGTTGCTTGTCAAGGAACGATCTTGGTCTCAATTCATGCAAACCCAAAAAAGTGCTTTCATGTCTCTGCGTTGCATAATGGGTACAGCTACTGAATTTGCAAACTACGTCGTAGATCCAGCCACAGTCGTGACTGGAAGTCTTACGGATTCTCGAGATGATCATGTTTACAAGATTGCGACAATTGGATCGCAGACCTGGATGGCCGACAATTTGAAATATAAGGGCGCATCCACAAGTTATTGTTATGATAACGAAGAAAGCAATTGTGAAAAATACGGTAGAATGTATTCACAAAGTGAGTCTAGGACAATCTGCCCAGAAGGCTGGCATCTGCCAACGGCCGAGGACTATGAGGATTTGTATGCTCATACGGGGAAAACGGCTTCGTCCTTGAAATCTGCCGAAGGTTGGAGTTCTGTTTACTATAAGAGTTTAACGGATCCTTATAGTTTTAATCTTTATCCAACGGGTTCTGTTACTGTAAAAACGGATGGGTCGCTGAAATTCCAGAGCTTGGAGCTTGAGGCTTGCTTATGGACTTCCTCGGAGAAGGAATCGACTTCTGGAGAAATAGAGTATCTTATATATACTGTGCACTCAGGGTCCTATGAAATGGCTTCAAATGATTATGCCAATGTTCGCTGCCTGAAGGATTGATTAGTTGTCCTTGAAGCAACGAACAGAGAACACATTGCCCTTATTGCGGTAGTTCAGGAAGACATCGTCCATGTTGTAGTACAAGCGTAGGTAGTAGGCGTCGGTACTGTTGAACTCGCTAGCGGACCAGAAGGTGGCATAACGACCGGCATCGTAGAAATCGCCATGGTAGTTCCTGTAGCCAGCCGGGAGCGCAGAGAAACCAGAGGAGTCTGTTCCATTGCCGCTAGAATCCCAACCTGTCATAGACCTGAGATATTTGCCCGCTGTTGACGAAAGTGCTTCAATAGTGTGGTTATAACCGAATTTAGAATCGAAGTTGTTGATAAGTACTTCATACTCATAGAGGCTCGGCAAATGCCAGCCGCTTGGGCAAACTCCTTGAACAAAGCCGTTTGGCTTGCATTCCTTTCCATGAGCACAATCTGCATTATTCATGGCGACTTGCCAGGTATAAAGGCGACCGTATTTGGAGCAGGAATCCGCCTTGTTGTTGTAGCATCCACTCCATGCGTATTCGCCCATGTCAGAAACATCACCCGGATCGTAGTTCAAGTTCTGGGCCATCCAGGTCTGGGTGCTGGTAGAGAGGGTCTTATAGACCTGGCCGTCGCGTGCATCAGTAAACTCACTGTAGTCAATGTCAGGATTCAAGTAAGCCCATGCGCCTTTGCTAGAACTGACGCTGGACTCTTCAGTTTCCAAATTTGGGTCGGGGACGAGCTCGGTTGAAGAGGACGAGAATTCTTCTTCGCGGAAATGGCCGGATTCCGTGAAAAAGTCGCAACCCATCTTCTCGACAAGTGGGCTGAACACCCAACCATTTTCGCCATCGCACACAGCCTTGCCGTGGTATTCCACCAGGTAGGTTGTAACGCACCTCAGGCTCTTGCCGCAGTCGTAGTTCGACAGTTCCACGAAAGTCTCAACCGTATCGGGAATGCCGCCGCGGAAACCGTCGTTGTTTACAGGCCCGCTGGTGGAACTGGAATCATCGCCGCAGGCGTTGAGCGCAACAGCGAGCGGAACAACGCTTCCAAGCACAAAAACTTTCAACAAACCGAACTTCATAAAGTTTTCCTCGATCTTTTACAACCAAATAGTAGAAAAGAACCTAGCGACTCCCGGCCGCCCGCAGCAACCGCTTTCCCTCAAACGCCCCACATTTCCCACGCATTTTTAGCCGAATTTTCTATATGTAACACCCTGTTACATATAGGCTATTTTTAATGGTCTCCTGCTTGACTTTTGCATTTTGCAGCTGTAAGGAAAGTGGACACAAAAAGTTCTTTTTGATCAGTCCTTGATGCAACGGAGAGAAAGTGATGCGCTTCGTGACATTGATGAAGCATGCAGTCTAGCACTGGAATTCATGCCGTATGAATGATCCGAGGTTGAAGCGCCTAAGTATGAATGATCCGAAGCGCCTAAGTAAATTGTCGAGGAGCGGAAATACGAATCTTTCAAATACCCAGTTGCCATCTCGGTTTCTGAAATATACCCTGACAGCATTTTAGGGAAACCAACATAGTCATTGTAGTTTGAATAGGAACCTACCGTAGAATCAATGGCATTCGCCAGGTCATTCCACTCTTCATACGACGGAACGTGCCAGCCAGTCGGGCAAATTCCTTGAGCCTTCAGATACTGTGTGGAATCCTGTTGCAGTGAATAGTCGATATTTTCAGGGAGTTTCATGACTGTGTGCCATTTGTAGAGACGGCCCATGCTTTCGCAGTTGCTTTCGGCAAGGCCAGGGCACAAGCTTTCATCAACATCGCTGCCGTTGTATTTCAAGTTGTCGGCCATCCATGTGCGTCCGGCGATTTCTGTTGTTCTGTAAACATGGTTGTCGCGAGAATCCGTTAATGTTCCATAGGGGTATTCCCAACCGTTTGCGGTGCACTTTGTCTTGTTGAGTCCGTTGTCAACGAGCACGCCAATGCGTGCGGAATTACATTCCCCAAGAACCGAGAGCATGGTTTGTATTGAACTGCTAGAGCTCACGGCGGAACTGCTGGAACTTTTTACAGAACTGCTGGAACTACCTGGGCTTGTCTTTTGGGTCCATTGTCCGCCGCTGCAAAGGAATACCGTATCCGATACCGTAACCTGTTCGCCATTGTTCTTGTTCAGGCAAGGTCCAATTTGCCTTTCCAAGTCGCTCAGTCTTTTCCAGGTGGAAGACTGACACTTGTACGGAGTTCCGAACAAAGTATCGAGCATGTCGCGGTTGCTTGTATTGCATGTTTCAAAGACCCATGTGTAGTCTCCGAGTTTCCAGGTTCCCTTTTCGCAGACGCGTACCGTGGTGTCTTTTTCGTACAGCACGACTTTATGGTAGCTTGAATCGGTGCACGGGCCAATTTCCTTTTCTATGTCGGTCAGCTGTCTCCAGCCTTGCTGTGCTGACGGGCACACTTGCTGCACAGAATCGAATGTAACGACTCGGCCAACATTGCTGCTGTCGCATTTGCCGTAGATGTCATTGATGTATGGCTTTTCCCAGGAACTGCCGTGGCATGCATAGACTTCCCCAGTTTTTGCAGTATCCAGTTTTCCATAAATATCCTGGTAGCAATAGCCAAGTTCCTTATTGAGGCCGACAAGTTCCGTCCAGTACCAGTTTTCGCAAACGTAGGTGCGTCCGCTGATTTCCACTTGCTTATAGCGGATTTCGGGCTGGCAAACTTCGCCAATTTCTGTAGGACCGGCAACCTTCCATCCGTTCTTGGAGCAAACAAGCATTGTGTCTGCATACCAGAACCTGGCCGAGGTATCGGAACATGCCTTTGCGGATGTGCCTGTAACAGCATGCCAGCCGTCACTGCCACATTCATAGCTAGAATCCTTTTCTGCCACGAAGACGTTTTCGTAGCGGTTGTAGCTTTCGCATGCAGGGAGCTCGTTGAACTTTGCCACTATGCCGAGCGGCCTTACGCACTTGGCGAAATAGAAACCGTTTGAAGAATCATCTTCAAAGAAGTTTTTGCCAAGGGAGTCTATGACAAACGCATAGCCGTCGCCTGTTTTATAGTAGCCGTAGGTTCCAAGGTTCTTGCAGGCCAACGTATCGTTCTTTTGGCAGTAGCCGCCGGTAGAAAGTTCGAGCTTTGCCGCCGAATAGGAGTATGCTCCCCTGCTTGCAAGGCTGTATCCCTTGGGGCATACTTTGCCAATGCTATACCTGTTGTAGTAGAGCCTTCCATATTTTTCACAATTGTCGTCATCATAGTCGTAGCAGGTACTCTTGACGCTATCGCTTTCGATACGGATGGTTTCCTTGATCCACTTGTAGGGCCCAATAACGACTGTACTGTAAACGGCGTTGTTTACGGAATCGACAACCGTGGTGTCGTCATTTTTGAACTGCGAAATGTCAATGACCGCCGCCGAAGAAAGTTCCTTCCAAGAGGAGCTGCTCTGAGCCGATGAGGAAGATTCCTGTTCAAGGTCGTTGGAGGATTCCGGGTTTTCTTCGCCATTGTTGCTTGCGCTTGCGCTGTCATCACTGCATGCAGCAAAGGTAAAGAGCATTGCTGTCATGAAAAATAATTTAAGATAGCTCTTCATTTTTCAACCTCCCTAGTAGTCCTTGACGCAACGGACGCCATGAGCGAAAACCTTGCTGTTGAGCATGTACATTTCTGGAGTTGTGGTCGAAAAATTGTCATAATCCACAACATTTGAAATTATCGTAGTTTTGCTGTTAGCAAAGCTAGCTCCCCAAAAGTAGCCGGTAGTATCTATCTTTTCAAAACCTGTAACAACATCAATGCCGTTACGATACCATTGGTAACGGAAGCCTGTCCCTGCGACTTTCAGGCCGATTGCATATACAGGAATTTTCGAATTGTTCACTGCTCTTCTAAGCGACGATAGTTCGTCTTCATCCGGGATATGCCACCCTGCCGGGCAAAGTCCCTGCCATTGCGGCTTTATCTGGTCATATCCAAGGATGGTCTTGTCGTAAATGGAATCAAGCTGCATAGCAGTGTGCCATTGATAAAGGAGGCCCCTGCTTTCATATTTGATGTTGTCGTTTGGATACCAGAAACGATCTACTCCAGCGCCCTTGTAGCGCAAGTTTTCGGCCATCCAGGTCTTTCCGTCAAAAGTAGTTGTGTAGTAAACGTTTCCATCGCGAGGGTCCTTGAGGGTTTCGGTCAAAACAGCCTTCCATGAACTGGCCGTGCACTTGGCGGTAACCATTGAGTCGGAATAAATAGCACCTTCCAGCGCAGTTGTGCACTTCTTGAGTATTTCTTCCCTTGTAGCTTCCTTCCAAACGTTAGGGTCGGGGGTTCCAGAGCAGATGTAGTACACGTCTTTGTAGCTAATCAGCAAGTTTGCCCTGGGTTTTGCGCAGTAGCCTGCTACCGAGTCAATCGGCTGCATTGCATACCACTGGTACGATCCGCGGTCAATGTCGCAAATGTATTCGACTCCGTTGAAAACGCCCGACAGTTTAGTTTTTGTCGAAGAACAATTTCCATAAACATCGCTTACCGAAGCGGCAACCCATGAATTGCTCGTGCACTTGTAAGAAATTCCACTTGCAGTTTTCTTTATGGTGCCGATAAGGTCAGCAGTGCATGCCCCAAGAGAAGCTACATCGTTTGTTATTTTCCCCCAGGAGAACTGTACGTTTTGCGACTGCGATGACGGAACCTCGATTCTGCACAAATAGGATGTGTCCCTGTACGTCTTGATTTTGCCGAAGGTAGTGTCGGTGCATGCGCCAATGGATTGTTCAATGCTGCTAAGCTGCTGCCAGCCGTAGGTGCGGCACTGGTAAGACTTGGTTCCGATTGCGGTAACCTTGTTCATTTTCGCCTGGTTGCAAACGCCAAGGTAAACGGTGTCAGAAATGGCGACCCAGCTCCCGGCTTCGCAACGCATTGCCGTATTGCCGTCAACCTTTACAGAAAGTTCCTTGGTGCAGCTCGCCGGGTTTGAAGAACTGGAATAAATATTGATCGAAGAGGAACTCAAGATTGTCTGCAGCGACAAGTTCCAGCCGTTTTCATCGCAGGTATATGGAAGGTTTTGGAACATTTCCGTCCTATACTGGCTGGGCTTTTTGCAGAATCCATGGACTTTTTCAATTTCCTCGAGCGATCTCCAGCCATCTTCTTCACAGACCTGCGTTATGGGGCCTATCGTCATGACGGAATCACGCATGGAATCATCGCAGTCGTAAAGATCGACTGGTGCTGCGTAGGACCATGTTTCGGATTTGTAAAAGCGCTTGCTCCTGCAAACGAATATGGCAGTATCGCTCTTGAACAGCGCACCGGCATCGTCGCAGTGGTCTACAAAGATGCTCGAAGAATAAACGGGCCTCCAACCATATTCCCCGCAATGCAGATCGTCTTTTATGCTCCATACATAAAAAGAATCCACAAGGGTACGCGCTTCGTCGTCACATTCTGGAAGATCATCGAACTTTGCTACCACATGGGCGTATTTCATGCAGCGCAGCGAATAGTAGGTCATGTTATCCTGCTCCGTTGCGTAGCTTGAATCCTTCGAAATATGGAAGGCCTTGTTCTTTGCCGTAATGAATGCTCCTACGGAATCAGCGCCAACGCAACCGGAGGAATCCGAAGTATTGCAGAATCCGCCAAGCGTAATTCCAAACTTTTCATCAAAAATTCTTCCATTCCGCACAAGGTATTCCCATTCGCTCTTGAGCGGTAGCCTAAAGTTGCCCGGGCACAGCTCCCCCGCATCCAACGGCCTGTAAAGCCTGCCGTACTTTTCGCAAGACTTTTCATCGTTACCGTAGCAGGTGCTGTTGATGACCTTCGGCTTTACCGAAATGTTTTCTGCAAGCCAAACAAACGGGCCGACCGTAACCGTCTTGTGCTTGATGCCTGTATTTTCATCCAGGTAAAAGCCCTCATCGATATTAATTTCAGAAATATCGATATGCGTAGTCGAAGAATACTTTGTAGAAGAACTACTTTTAGAATCGCTGCTAGATTCCGGGGAATCGCTGTCGGAGGACTCAAGCCCAGACGAAATTTCCTCTTCATCTGGTGCGCTGCTAGAACTTTCGCTGCAAGCAAAAATGCCAATGGATAAAAAGGCAATGCAAATAGTCTTGATAAACTTGTCTAACATGTCTCACTCCTTACTTCGAAATAGCCCATGACGTTCCGTTGCAGAAATAGCGCTGGCCGTCTAGCCCATTAACAAGCTTTCTATAGTTTATTTCATCGCATGCGCCAAGGGCCTGCGTCAAGTCGCCAGACAAAACCCAGTTGCTGCCGTTGCATACCATGCTTGCCCCGGCATAGGTTGCCGTTTCGCCCTCGAAATTTTCCATGCACATAGTCCCGATGCTCCAGTTGAGCGCCGTAGTAACGACCCAGCCCTTTTCGGAACAGCCATAATACTTGCTGATATACTTCTTGGTCGCACCCAGGTTACTGTTGTCGCACTTTCCAAGGAAATCCTTGTCTGTAGCGGTTCTCCAACCCGTAGAATCGCACATGTAGTTACTGCCGTTATACACCTTGAATTCGCCACGGTTGCTTGCCTGGCACAAGCCGATTTTCTGTTCTAGCGTAGAAGATACAGACCAGGTGCCGCTTGTAGAGCAGTAGTATCTTGTTGGCGAAGTGTTACCGCCTGAAGTCCAGTCAACAATATCGTATGCCCTGTCAGCGGTACATTCCCCGTGAACCTTCGAAATGTCGCTTGCCCCCGCAGAATGCCAGCCGGTAGAATCGCAAACATAATAGGCGTTGTACCCGTCCTTCTCCAGTGAACCGAACCTCTTGCTATAGCAAATTTTGCCAAGAGTTTTTTCAAGGGTGGTAAACGCGCGCCAAGAAGTGTCCGTGCAGGCATAACGATTTTCATTGAATGTTGCGGAATCTCCGTTGCGGGTTTCTGTGCACTTGCCATAGACATCGACAAGGTTTGCCGTCCTCCACCTCAGGGAATCGTTGCACACATAGATAACTTCATTTAGCGTATCTAGCGCACCCGCAATCTTGCTTGTGCAAAAGCCGAATTCAATTTCAATATCAGAAAGGCGGACCCAGCCGGTATCGTTGCAACCATAATAATCCCCATTGTACGGAATATATAGCCCTTCTTTTTTCTTGTTGCATTCCCCTACAATGTCTTCAAAAGAAGCTTTGCGCCACCCTGTAGAATCACAATAGTAATTGTCATTTTCAATGGAGCCGACAAAGCCAAGAGTTTCGGCATTGCATAGGCCAAGCTTTATTTCTGTAGCGGTAAACTTGCGCCAGGAATCATTTTTGCAAACATAGTCAACGCCGTTGAACTTCGTTGTAGAGCCGTCATTGGCTGCACCGCACTCAAGATCCACGTCATCTATTTCTGCAATTTCCCAGGAACCATATTTGCAAATGTAGGTAGTGTCGTTGACTACCGAGGTGTAGCCCTTTCTTACATGTTCGCAATCACTATTGAAGTTGTCAACCCACTTGTAGGAGCCGTTGCAGCGGTAGTTACTCTGGGCATCCGTCACATAGAATTCTCCGAGGCTCATTTGAGAAGAGCTATCGCAGGTAGGGAGGTTTTCTACGGACTTCACTATGTAGGTTCTAGAAATGCAGCGTAGCGAATAGAAACCGTTATTCTCGGCAGGCGCAAAGGAACCGGTCAACCCGTCATTTGTCACGAATACGGTATTGTTCGCTGTCAGGTAGAACGACTTCGAACCTTGCATTTGGCAGCTCAGTTCACCGTCGTCGGCCTCGGAACAAAAGCCAGCCTTCCTGACGTTCATACCGAACTGTTGTTCCTTGTCTAGCGAACTTCTGTATTTTTTCAGCTCTTTCCAATCCTGTTCCGATGGAATTTCAAAGCCCTCTGGGCAAGCTTTCTCCGCTTTTGTAGCACGATAGAGCATGCCGAATTTTTCGCAGTTCGCATCATCCAGGTCGTAACACATGGGGCCGGCAGAGAACGTATCGTAATGAATGTCGCTCATGAGCCACTGGTACGTTTTGAACCGCACCAAAGCATAGGTATTGCCGCTCTTGGAATCGTAAAACTCTCCCACGTTCAGGCTGTCAAACGAGGATTCATGCGGAACCGTATCCAAAACGTCTTGATTTGACTGTTCGGAACCATCCTTGGATGGACCAGAACCGCTATCATCGCCGCAGGCTACGAGTGCCATAAAGATTGGTACTGCGCACCCAAGAGCCAATGCTTTAAAACAATTGATCTTCATAAAAATTTCCTCATACTTTTACAACCAAATAATAGAAAAGAACCAAGCGACTCCCGACCGCCCGCAGCTACCGATTTTTCGAAAATACCTCTCATTTTCCTCGCATTTTTAGCAAAATTTTCTATATGTAACACCCTGTAACATATAGGGTGTTTTTTGATGTGTTCAAAAAAAATGTCAACTCTTTTAGGGAAGAGCATTTTGCATTTATAAACGCATAAAAAATAGATGTTTTGCGTTTACAAATAAAAATCATTAAAAAAAAATTTTAAGCCGGTAGGATCTTTGGAATGGAGAATGGTTAGGTGCGGGATTTCAAAATAGGGACGTTCCCCCGGCTTCGCCGGGGTCGGTGCCTTGTGCTATCGACTCGCGCGTCCCACCCATACGGGCTGCGGGGTCCCCTAAAGGGGACCATGGCCCACTAAGAGCAAAGCTCTAAGTGGTTGCAGCCCTAACGCGAAAGCAATGTGGAACGGCTCTTGACGCAGGTGCGAGACTGCGCCTCTTTTACAGTGCCTTGATTTCTTCGGGAGTGAGGCCTGTTCGCTTGGAAATGATTTCCAGCGGAATTCCATCATCGCGGAAACCCTTGGCGAGTTCCTTGTTCTTGGCATCAGCACCTTCTTCCTTTCCCTGCAGGTAGGAGCCCTGCTTTTCGTAAAGCATGTCAGTCATGTTATCTACCTCTCTTGAAGCTCCGTGCTTTAGCACGGGAAAGCGGCTTCGCCGCTTGATAGCTGAAGGATGTCTTTTTCGATGAAACTTCGCAACTTTAGTTGCGCTAAAGTTTCACGAAAGAAGACCAGGAGTAAAAGTTCATCGGTGTACCCCACAAAAGATACATCTTTTGCGAAGTCTTCGTCAAGGAGATTTCCCGCTTTTTCCTCGTCGATGGTCTTGTCTTCCAACACATCACGAAAGAGCCGCAGCATTTCTGCGCGGGGCGACACATCACGGGCTTCCCAGCGATTTTCTTCTTGCAGACGGTCGTCCATGCGGAAAAACTTCGACATTTCCACAAGGAACACATCAATCTTCTTGAATGGATATTTGCGGTTCCGCATTACCTGGCACTGATGGAAATAGGTGTCCGGCTCCAGCGGGAACTGGTCATCCACAAGCAGAGAAAGCGCATAGATATGCGGCAGCTCGTAACTCTTGTTTTTCTTCACCTGGTTATTCACGATGCGAGATGTGTAATAAACCAGACGGTCCATGAACAGCGTGTTGAAATTCTGCTGCACCTCGATGACCACGGGTTCATTCGCTCTGGCTTGCCTTCGCTCGCCATCAGCATCTTAAAAATGCCATCGCTGAACGGATAGACATTCCTATAGATTTCACGGTACTTGGGGAGATTCTCGGGATGTTCCTTGAGATCGCGGGCCATGGCCCAGAATTGGCTTCTGTTCATACTTTCCTCCAGTCGCTACAGGCTAAAAAAGCGACGGTTATTTATTTCACGCTTTCTAAAAGTTGTTCCTTTGAGATTGCGCTCAGTACAGAAAATGCGGTTAGCTTGTTGCCTAAATCGCGGATGCTTGCGCCTACATGGTAAATTGTATTATCGACAATGATAAACCTGTCGTGGACATCACGCATGTTGCGAAGCTCAACGGTCGGGAACTGCCGATTCAGCCTGGCTGCTTCTTCATTCATGGTTCTGTTAATGCGAGCCGAATACACGAAAGCTTTAATACCTTCGGCCTTCTTTGCAACTAAAGAAAGAGTGACATCGTCGGCGTACGGATCGATAATGACGATTTCTTCTTTTGCAGAACGCACTAATTGAGCGGCAAACTCATAACCGCTCCACCAGGATTTTGCGTTTAGTATTCCCTCGCTCGGCGGCAAGTTCGCCTTGACAAAGAAATCGACTTGCTTTTCGAGGGACAAAAGCCTAGAATCATGATTTTCCAATTTGTTCTCGTGAGAAATCAGCCGCTGATTTACAGAACCGCCTTTAAGCAAATGTTCCTTGAGCACCTGATTTGCCCAGCGACGGAATTTAACGCCATTAGGAGATTTGACACGATAACCAACAGACAGAACAACATCTAAATCATAATGCTCAACTTGATATGTTTTTCCGTCAGCTGCAGTTGTCGCAAAATTTGCGACATCTGAATTGCATGCTTCTTCTTTTAATGCGTTGTTTATGTGTTTTCCAATTGTTTTTACATCTCGCCCGAACAAGAGGGAAATTTGTTGGCGATTTAGCCAAACGGTTTCATTCTCTACGCGAACTTCAATGTGAAACTCGCCACCTTCCGGCTGATATACAATGATTTCGTTCTTTTCGCCATTATTGGCAGAAACTGCTTTATACATTTTTCCTCCGGTCGCTACAGGCTAAAAAAGCGACGGTTCAATTAGTGTTCTTTTGTTCACTATTAAATTTATACAAAAGTTTTGGCGGTGTCAAGGCGGGGCGCGAAAAAATTTCACTTTGCAAACTATAGGCGACAGGGGGCTATGTTTTGGGCGTTGCCCTGGCTGGCCGGCCCTCTTGCGCTATCGACTCGCGATGCGAGTCGTTCGTTCAGCCTCGCGCTCCAAGCAACAGCAAGACGCAAGCGCCGCGCGAGTCCGATTGACCCAGAGCCGAATGCGGCGGCTATGCTTGCATAGCCATTGCTGAGGCGAAATGTCAAGGAGCGAAGCTCCCACCCATGCGGGCTGCGGGGCCTAACGCGACTGCATTACGAAACTCTACTTCAAATTTTCAACAAATGAATTTAAGAGCGTCTCGCTGATATGCCTTTTGGACAATCGAAGAATCCTTGCGCATTCAATCGCATCTTCTTTATTCAACAGCCCATTTTCATTAGCAGCTGTTAAAATGCCAATTGTGCCGGATATTCGTAATTTCATAGTCGTGGCCACATGTCTGGCTCGAACTTCATCAACAATCAAAAGGTCGCTCTTGTTTTCGTCGGAATAGATGATGGCTTCACTTTCGCCAAGATCCAAACCAGTCATGCGCATCAGCATATTGACAGTGTTGCTATTGGCAATCGAGACTTTCTTGAGAAAAACTGCAGTTTTTTACTTTGTCGGCTTCCTCTTGAAAAATCGGGTTTGAATCATCCCTACCTCTTGGAAAGTAGTTCCATCACATTGCCTGCGTCCTGTTCAACTTCTTCCCAGCTCAGGTCAATATACGGGATTCCCTCGTTCCCATACAATTCAATCAGTTCCCACTTGGAAATGCCCAAAATTTCGGCGGCACGACCATGCGAGATTGTCTCGTTCTTGATAAAGGGGTACAGCAACAAAGCGTTGCGACGGAGCTCATCGCACTTGTTTTCACACACCATGAAATTCATGATGTCTTCCGGGACTTCCATTGTTATTGTCGCCATAATCGACCTCCTTCGCTTCCCGCTAATATACATTTTTACAGCATTCCAGGGAAGGACCAACGCCATTTCGCCCTATTTTATCGAATACAAATATTTTCAACGCGAAAGCGGGATTCAACCGCTTTTGCTACACGGCAAATTGAGCGATTTCGTTTTCCTTAAGGGGACGCCCCAGCTTTTGGGAAAGTTCAATCGCTTTGTGCAAGTCAAAGTTTTTCCCGTTGGAAGGTTCTGTCAGGCGGCCATCCTTCATGGCGGATCCAAACTGATCAAAAAATTCGGGTTGCAAAAAGGTGTGCTCCGACGCCACGAAATTTGCCATTGGCGCCGACATTGAAGGGGCTGCCTCTACAAGGTCGATCTGCGTGAATTTCAGGTCGGGATAATGCGCCAGGGCAATAAGTCCCTGAAGTACGGAAGAGTCCTTAAGGGATAACTTTATTACCTGGAATCCGTTCTTTTGTGGGAGGCTCCAGTCAAAGCGCCAACCCGCCAGAATCAATTCTTTTGCGGTCTTTGCAGTAATTTTTTTTGTAATCTGATAATAATCCGTGGGATAAGTTTTGCCGGTTTCCGCTTCGGTTAGGCAATCTGTGATGGCATCTATAGGCACATCAACTTCGTGTTTTCTATCCATTCTTCCTCCGGTCGCTACAGGCTAAAAAAGCGACGGCTTGATTAGTGTTCTTTTGTTCACTACTAAATTTATGCAAAAATTTGGGCGGTGTCAAGGCGGGGCGCGAAAAAATTTCACTTTGCAAACTTTCAACAAACCAAACTTCATAAAGTTTTCCTCATTATTTTACAATCAAATAGTAGAAAAGAACCAAGTAACTCCCGACCGCCCGCTATAACATATTTCCTTCAAACACCCTTCATTTCCCATGCATTTTTTCTTTTTTTCTATATGTTACACCCTGATACATATGGAATTTTTTTCGTAGACAATTCGTGAATTTTTACAAGAAATAAGGAACGTAAATCCCTTGTTCTGGAAACTTTTTTAAGCTATATTCTACCATATCACAATTATCAAGGAAAAAAATGAATAAGATTATCCTTCTGTCTGTATTTGCTGTCGCCGCAATGTTTACCGCATGTAGCGATGATTCCTCTTCTAGCGCAAGCTCCAAGGCCTGCGTTTACAAGTACAATGGTCAGGTAACAAATTGTACCGCAAATGCTGACATGATTGAAGAAATGTGTCAGGGTGACAATGCCGAACTTGTTGAAAACTGCCCGGCAGGTTATACTGTTGAATGCCCGACCGGAGACAAGATGTTCGGTACAGAATATTACTATGGTGAAGGCATGCAATGCCCGACTTTCCTTGCAAAGTAATTTTTACTTCTTAAGTAAAAATGCCCCGCACTTTTGTGCGGGGCTTTTGCCTTGAGGACAATCGCAATTTTTGAACAAAAAAATATTTGAAGGAGCTCTCATGAAGAGAATAATTTTGTTTTGTTGTTTAGCGCTTTTGCTTTGCTCTTGTGCAGGTATTAATGTTAAGAAACCCGATATTGGAAATGTAAAGAAGATTGCTATTCTTGCTGTTACTGGTAACGAGGAATTTATTGACATTGAAGAGTTTAAAGAAAAAAAGGAAACGTTGATGTCATTTGTCGGTGGCATTATCAAGGATAATGTTGAATACTTTACCGAAGAACAGGTGACCATCGTAACTCATGGTGCAAATGAATTGCATAAGGCATTAAGTAGCATCGATGGATGGACAGTCGTTCCTTTTGAAGAAACACTCAATAGCGAAGATGTGAAAGCTTTCTTTGCAAGCGATGCAATTCAAAAGACTGCTGAGGCTATTGAAAATGCCGAAAACCATCTTCACATGGACAAGATCCATAATGCCAAAAAAACGCGTTATGTTACCCCGACTGGCATGATGCCGCTTCCTTACAACTACATTGTTCCATCTGGTCATTACTATGTGAATAACACGAAGGTGGAAGATTTTATTCTAAAGCCGGTTGGCGAACTTTGTGAAAAGCTTGATGTCGATGCTATCGCTATTGCGGATTTTCAGTTTGCCTACGAAAAAGGGATGATGACCAAATTGATGAATCGCGTGACTCCGATTGTCCGTGTGGATGTGGCCTTGGTTGACAAGTCCGGTAATATGATCCTTTATTCTGATCGCGGATGGGATCAGTTTGAAGGTGATGACTATGCCCGCTATAGCAATGGTGGCGTTGACATGAAGGCCAGTGGTACCGTGGATGTGTATAGGGCTGCAGTCAACAAGGCTGTGGAAGGTTTTAAGAAAAAAGCCGCCGCAAAGATTGGTAAGTAGTTCTTTTACTTCTTAAGGAAAAATGTCCCGCACTTTGTGCGGGACTTTTTCTTTTTATGGGAAAATTACTTAAGGAAAATTTGCAAGGGCTTTTGACGAGGTCGCCTGGGTTGTAGATTTCGTCGGGGTCGGTCATCACACGAAGCTTGTGGCTTTCTGCGTTACCGACGCCGGGCAGTTCTGCAATCAGTTCACCGAATGCACAAGTTACCTTGTCATCGGAAGCACGCTTGCATTCCAGAATATTGCACTCGCCCATGAAGGTGGCCACAAAGCGGTTCACCGGATGTTCGTAAACATCTTCGGGAGTGCCATCCTGTACGATGGCTCCCTTGTACATCACCAGCACGCGGTCGCTTACGGCGATGGCTTCGTCCTGGTCGTGGGTCACCATGATGAAGGTAGTGCCCGTCTTCTTCTGGACTTCCTTCAGTTCCACCTGGAGTTTCTTGCGGAGGTTTGCATCAAACGCGCTGAGGGGTTCGTCCAGCAACAGAATGTCGGGCTCGTTCACCAAGGCGCGGGCATTTCGTTTTTCAGGTCGGTGATGTTCACCATTTCCATCATGGCGTTTACGCGCTTCTCGATTTCGTCCTAAGGAACCTTATGACTCTTGAGGCCGAAAGCGATGTTGTTAAAAACGTTCAGATGGGGAACAGGGCGTAACTCTGGAACACCGTGTTGATGGGGCGGTGTGCCGGAGACTTGTTGGAAATGACTTCGCCACTGAGAATCACTTCGCCTGCGTCGGCCTTTTCGAAGCCTGCGATAATGCGAAGGAGCGTGGTCTTTCCGCAACCGGAAGGACCAAACAAAGTCACGAACTGGCCGTCCTTGATGAATACGTCAATTCCCTCGAGCACGGCCTTTTAGCCGAAGCTCTTGGAAACGTTCTTGACCTGAAGATCGAAAGATTTCATAGAGGTATGAGGTACGAGGGCACTCGCGAAGCTCGCCTTGAGGTCTGAGCATGTCGCTACGCGACTTATAATGAAACGCCTTTGGCGTCATTAATAAAACTCATACCTCGAAGGCCGTAGGCCGACCTCGAACCTCGAAGCCTTGCTTTGCAAGGCGACCTGCTAACTATGCAGGTACTCGATGATGGCGTCGTGGATGGTGGTGAACACGCTGCGCAGTTCTGCTTCGTCTTCTTCAAGCAGCGTCACGCGGAAGCCCTTGAGGTCTGTGCAGAAACTGGTGCTGGGCACCACGCAGATACCCTTTGCGCCCAACAGATAGTACACGAAGCGGTAGTCCAGATTTTCGGTCTTGGAGCACCATTCTTCAACCTTGGCCTTGATCTGCGGATTGTCGATCTTCAGGCTCTGGTGGTTGTTCAGAACACCTTCACGGAAGATGATGGTGTTGTAGAATGCACCGTAAGTGGGGTTGAAATACAGTTCCGGAATGTCGGAAAGGATTTCGTTAATAATAGCGCTACGACGGCCAATCTTTTCGTTCAGAGCCTGGCGGTGTTCCATGAAGCGAGGATCGCCCAGCACGCGAGGAATGGTCATCTGGGGGAGTGTGGTGGAGCAGACTTCAACCATCTTGGCGTTGTCAAGAGCGCGGCAGAAGGCGTCGAACTGTTCGTCCTTGTCGCGGTTGTAGTATTCAGCCCAGCCGCAACGTGCGCCCGGCCACGGATATTCCTTGGAGATACCCTTCAGAGCGATAGCCGGAACGTCGCCGATGTATTCGGCCAGAGCGTAAGCCTTTGCTCCATTGTAGGTAATCTTGTTGTAGATTTCGTCGCAGATGATGAACAGGTTGTAACGCTTTGCGATATCAACGATCTTCTGGAGAATTTCAAGAGGATAGACCATGCCAGTGGGATTGTCCGGATTCAGAATCAGGATGCCTGCGATGGAGGGGTTGTACTTCACCTTGTTTTCAAGTTCTTCCAGGTCCGGATACCAGTGGTTTTCCGGCTTCATGCTGTAGGTGATAGGAGCAGAGTGTGCATGTGCTGCTTCTGCAGAGCTGTGGGTGCTGTATGCAGGAGACGGTCCAATGATACGGGTGGTCATGGACAGGAGGCTGTACAATGTGGCGATTGCATCACCGAGGCCGTTGAAGAACAGGATGTCGTCAACGGTAATCTGGGCACCGCCCAGCTTGTTGGTTTCCTTCACGATGAATTCGCGGGTTTCCAGCATACCCTTGGACGGGCAGTAACCATAGGAACGGTTTTCCTTGGAAAGGTCCACAACGATGTCCTTGATCCATTCAGGGACCTGGCACTTCTTTTCAATGGGGTCGCCGATGTTTTCCCAGTGGATCTTCGGCATGCCCAGCGTTTTCAGGAGGTTCGCCTTCTTAACGATCTCACGAATTTCGTAAGACAGTTCCTTGGCACCTTCGGTAAGCAAACGCTTTCTCATTTTATACTCCTGTATCGTATTGAAAATTCAAATAATTTACCGCTTAATAATAGATAAAAAATGATTTTGAAATTTCCTTGTTTGTTGTTTTTGGTTTAAAATTGGCTAAAATAAAAAGAGCCGTCCTTGCGGGACTGCCCTTTTGAAATCCTTTTATCTGTTTCACCAGTTGGTTGCGTACAGACCTTTACAATTCCTGAACAGTCGCGTATGATTCAACACAGGCTCGTGCTTCCGCCGCGCCCGCCGCAATCGCTGCTGCGATGATGTTCTGTTCAAGAATCATTTTCATGTCCAAAAATATACTTCTGGATTTTATGTAAGTCAAGGCATAAAAAGTCTTTTTTTGGGGAAAATTGGACTCCAAATTAAGTTTTTTCCCGATTTGGAGCCTGTGTTTTTAGTTTGTATAAAATGCTTTTGAGGGGACGTTCATTGAAATGGACTCCAAAATGGGAGTTGCTGTGAATATGGAGCCCATTGGATTCAGTTAAAGTGAATTTTATTGTTAGTTTGTGTGTAGTATTAGACTCCAAATCTGCAAAATGCGGGCGTGTGGAGCCCAAAAAATGAAAAAAGCCTGCCTATTTTTTTTACATTTTGTACATGGCTTCTGAAACTTTATATGACCCAATTCGCAAGAAGGATGTTCCCGCAACGCCCGAAGAACACGTGCGCCAGGCGACTATCCGCTATTTGCTGGATCAGGTGAAAGTTCCGGAACATTTGATTGCGGTAGAGTTTTCGTTGAATGTCGTTGATCCGAAGACGGACGACCGTGTGGACATTATGGTCCATAACTTCCGTGACGGTGCTACGATAGACAAACCTTGGCTTCTGGTGGAGTGCAAGGCTCCCGGGGAATACAACTGGCCTGCTTTACAGCAGCAGTTAAACAAGTACCTGCAGATTTTGACTCCCAATTATGTGATGCTATCCCTTGGGGATGGGGTCCGTTATTTTAAGCTAGACGGAACAACAAAACGTTTCGAAAAAATTGAGACTTTGCCAATATTCCAATAAGTGGCTGTTCTTGATTTTGATGTCACTGCACCACGGAGGTGACTTCTCCGTCGCGAAGGCGAGTGGTCATCTTGTCGCCAGCTTTTAACTGACTTGCGTTACGTATAAACTTACCTGCGGCGTCCAGAGTGAGGGAATATCCCTTGGCTAAGGTGGTTGCCGGGTCTGCCGCTTTTACACGTACTTCGGATAGAGTAAATTTGGATTTGGCGAGGTCAAGAATTTTGCGGGATCCTTGTTTTAAACCTTCTGTGTTTCGGTCCAGTCGGGCACTCTCGTCTCGAATGATGTAATTCAGGTCTCGTTTTAAATTGCTTCCGCAAACGGCTAACTTTGTTTTTTCGTTCTGAATTTTAGCTGTTACTTTTTGCTGTAGGCGGGCACCTGCATTGGCCAAGGTCTGGTTTTCCCGAAGGATTGCGTCCTTGGCGCCGATGGCTACATTTTGGGCGGCTACAAGCATTTTGTTCCAGCCATCATTGACTCGGTCAATAATGCGCTTGGCGGTATCTGTAGGCGTGATGCAACTTTGGTAGGCCACCTCGTCCAGCAAACTTTTATCAATTTCGTGGCCGATGCCGGTGAAAACGGGAATGTGGTAGTTCGCTACCGCTCGGCAGAGTGCTTCGCTATCAAAGTAATTCAGGTCTGTTTTAGAACCTCCTCCACGGACGATGCAAACTACATCGAGAGAAGGCTCGCGGGCAAGTTTTTCAAGCGCAGCCAATACCGACTTTTCTGTTTCTTCTCCCTGCATCTTGGCGTAAACGGTCATGACCTTAAATGCGAAAGGGGAGTCTGATAGCTTTGATGTAAAATCCTTAAAGGCGGCTGTCTTTTCGCCGGTAATTAAACCGATGCGCATGGGCATTTCGGCAAGATCCAGACTCTTGTTTTTTTCTAGCAAGCCTTCTACGGCCAGACGTTTTAGAATGGCACTCTTTGTAAGGGCCAGTTCTCCAACGGTGTATACCGGGTCAATGTCCAGAATCTGGGCTTGTAATCTCCCGGTGGGAATATAAAGGTCTGCTTTAATCTGTAAGCTTACCTTTAATTCTTCCCGTAATTCGAAGGGTTGTTCAAAACTCTGGATCTTGGCGAGGATGTAGGCAAAACGGCTGGCAAAACAAGTCAAGTCCAGGGCGGCAACGGGCTTGACACTTCCTTCCACAAAGTCGGCGATACTGATGTAGACAATGTTGGGTTTTACCGTCATTCGGGTAATAACCCCGCGAACCCATACAGAAGGGGTTTCTTCAACCCTCTTTTTTAGGGATGTCAGGTACTGGGTAACGGTAAAGGACTTGATTTCTTGCGCCATGGGGCAGAATATAATTATTTATGCAGACCAAAATTTTATTTTTATAGAACTATGGCAAAAGTTGTATCTGCAATGGAAGCACGTCAAAATTTTGGCAACCTGTTGAACCAGGTTGCCATTAAGGACGAAGAGATCGTTATTGAACGTGCCGGTAAGCCCTTGGCTCGCCTGGTGAGTGTCGCTGCACCCGCAGCCGGCAAGCTGGACTTTCGCGATATCGGAAAACTTCCCAATCAGATTTGGGAAGAATAATCCTTTTTAGTCTGCGGCCTTGATGATCGAAATCTTCAGGGTGTCGCGCATAGAGGGGTCAGCCTTGCTCTGGGCAATAATCTTGGCTGTTTCTCCAATACCGCTTTCCTGGATCATCAGGTAATCAGAAGAAATTTCCTGTTCATCATCATCATCGCTACAACGGTACAAGTTGTCGCGGTTGATGTAGTTCAGGGATTCGCAGGGAACGAACCAGCTCACATCGGAACCAATTTCCTTCCACTGGGAGGAACTCTTTGCTTCGAAGTTGAAGTTGTTAATGTCCTTGAAGCGGAGGACGGAACCGGCAGACTTCTTAATGAGAGTCATTGGTTCATCCTTTTCGAGGTCGTAGAAGTTCATGCTCTTCAGAAGGCCGGGCTGCTGAACCATCACGAAAAGCTGCAGCACGTATTTCAGGGAATCCGATACACCGGAAAGGGCGTAGGAATTCAGACGCAGGTAGTGCAGGTAGTAGGGTCCCTTTGCAGGAACCTTCAGTTCCCCACCATAGGTGCAGCTGATGGAGGCGACCACTTTCTTGTCCTTGTTCAGGATTTCGCAGGTGGAGGGGCTGTTGAAATTGTCTTCACTGTAGTTTGCTATCCAGTGCTTTACCATCAGGGAATCGCCCTTCTCGTAATTACCAATCCAAACGAACTGTTCCTGACGCAGGTTGTAACGGTAGATTTCTGCTTCGGGGAGATCCTTGGGACGGTCCGTCTGGAAGGTTTCGCCAGGATACTTGATGGAATCCGGGTTGGCGAAGTATTCGCCCTTTTCGAGTTCGCGGGAACGGGTGGTTGTGGTAAAGAATGCGAAAGGACCGCTCCACACGCTGGAGAAAGTTTCCGGAGTGATCTTCAGAGACCAGCTTGTGGTGTCGTTGGGAATCATCATGGTGTCGATTTCGGATACGGCTTCGCTCAGTAGGGAATCGTTTTCGAAAAGTTCGCACTTGTTCAGGTTGGTTCCTTCGGTGGTCAGGTTCAGGCTGTGGCCTTCGCTGGCGGCGAAATCAATCGTGATGTTTTCGGGAGCGTCATCACCCATAAGGATGATGCCACGCAAGGTGTCGCTCATTTCCATGGAAACGGAATCGTTTTCGCCGGTGTATTTGTAATAGGATGTGTCAATCTGAACAAAAAGACGTGCCGTAGATTCGTTCGTGAATTCACCCTCGATTTCCAGGTAGTAGTGGTTGGGGGTGAATACGACAAACTGGTTGGAGTCCCTATAGGTGGAGTCCGGCTTTGTTCCCAGACTGGGTACCATGTAGTTGTCATAAATGGAATCACGATGGGCATCGTTACGAGGAATTGCCGTAAGAGCCTTCAGTGCTTCGCCGTATTCGCTTCTAATGCGGATTTTTTCGCTGGCAATGTTTGCCACGGAAGCCTTGACTCTGATGCGGCTGCCTCGGGTGAGTTCACCGATGTACAGAGGAACTTTTGTGGCGAGACTGTCGATGTAGATTTCGCTACTGTCTTTTGCATCGGCTGTATCCTTGATCAGTTCGATGTTCAAGTCCATCTTCTTGTTCAAAACGATAGTGTCACCGTAGTCGATGTCGGCTCGGGTGCTGATGGATGAACTGGAAGGTACATAACCGAATTCTTCCGGTTCTGAATTGGAACTGGAATCGTCTCCGCATGCGAAAAGGAGACAAGTGGTGCCGGCAATGGCGGCTAACTTAAGTCCTAGAGTAAAGATGTTCTTGATGCTCATAATTGTTCCCTAGTTCAAGATATAGAATTTCTGTTCGGCAGAGAATGCTTCGCCAACCACCTTAAGAACGTACTTGCCGGTGGGGAAGGCCTTTGCCTTGAATTTGATCGTGGTCTTCTTTTCGCCGTCCAGTTCGCGGGCGGCAACGGTAAGCATACGTTTGCCGAATTCGTTCAAGATTTCAATTTGAACAAACTGCGGGTAACCGACGGTCAAGTCAAAGCTGCATTCGAGAGTATAAATATCTACAACGACCTTGGTCAAGGTATAACCACCATCCATGGCGTCACCACCTACGGACTTGGTGTTGTCGAAGTAGCCGACCATCAGGGACGGAGCAAAGTTTTTGCCAGCGTTATGAGACGGAAGAACGACGTCGTTGGTGTCGACTGCGGTTAGGATCAAGGTGTACAGGTTGGAAGGATGCTTGCGCTTGAAGAATTCTGTAAGTGTAGGTGTACGGAGGAATGCACCAAGAGGAGCCTTGGGATTCAAGGTGATAATGCCAAGGAAGTCTGCATACTTGGTGTCGACACCGCCACCAGAATTCTTGCGGATGTTGAATTGACCACCGGGCTGGGGAAGGTTGGCGGGAGCGTTTTCCCAGGTAAGTTCGTAGTCGGGCCAGTCAACGCCTAGCTTCTGGTCGCCGAACTTCATGTCCTTTCCAGTTTCCTTGAGACCAAAGATGTTCAGTTGCATGGGTTTCTTGATGGAGTCCACGGTTGCTGGATCGAATTCCAACTTAAGGGCTGCGTCAAACAGAGGACCGGGCAATGCGGAAAGGTCGAACTTGAGGTAAATCTTTCCCACGGAACCGGCGGTGTTTGAAGCTCGCAGTTCTGGGTCTGTGTTGTGGGGGCTATAGTTGTCGAATTCAGAAATCCAGGTGGCTGCACCGCGACCGCTGGGGATGTTGTCTCCATCGTTGTCGAGAGTGGTGTAGCGCTTGTCGAACACGTAAACCTTTGCGGTATCGTATCCAATCTGGTAACCGTCATCGCCAGAGAAAATCACATTGTAACGTCCACTTGCCGTAAAGGAAATGTCGGTTTCGTATGCGGAACTGTCAGAGAAAATAATCTTACCCGGACCGGCGCCTTTTTTCCAGTGGACCGGCACTTCGCAAAGACCGTCGCCACGGCCGTCATCGATAATCGTGCCGGTAACGCGGATGCGGTTCGGCTGAACAATCAGCAATTCGTCGGGGATCTTGGCGATGGGTTTTTCGTTGGAACCCTGCTTAGGAGCATAGCCCACAAACACGGGCAACAATGCACCGCCGCTTTCGGTTCGGGAAAGTTCTGTGCCCAGGAGGGACTTGATTGCAGATCCCTGTCGAGATTCCTCGATAACCTTGTGGAAGGGATTGCCTCGAGTCAATGTTTCACGGAGGCCAACAATAGAAAGGCCTGCGTTGTCATTGATGAACATGGGGCGGTCCTTGGCCTTGTCGCTATCCACCACCTGCACGCCGATCAGTTCTGCGGAACCCTTGTTGAAGTTCTGAAGGATGGTGTTACCCTTCTTGGCAGTAAGACCTAAAATCCAGATTGTACCGCCATTGTTGGTAATCTTGGGACCCTTGGTGTCGCCCATCATGGTAACCTGACGGCCCCACAACTTCTGGTTGTGGTTCAGCTGGATTGTTCCAACAGCCACGTCTTCCAGGAAGAAGTCGCCTCGGCCGTGTTCATCGGTTTCCAGAGAACGGAGCATGGTGTTCTTGATCAAAATGCTTCGGGTGGACTTCTGGATGATGCCGCTACCGAATTCAGAGAATCGTTCGATGGTCAACTCATTGAAGGCTCCGTTTTCTACGATGAACTTGCCCTTGCCGTCGATTCGACCTTCGATACCGATAATTCTGCGGATTCGGTTACGAATATAAATGTCACGGTTGATGGTCCAGCGGCCTCCCGGGGGGAAGTACAGAGTTTCTGCACCGTCATCAATGGCTTCCTGAATGGCCTTGGAGTCATCGGAACCGGTATTGGAGCGTCCACCGTAGTCGCCTGCGATGGTAATCCAGTTATCGGCCTTCTGTTCTGCGTAGTTGGGGGTTTCTGCCACGGCAACACGCATAGTCTGCTTGGGACTATGGCAGAGCTGGCGGCTTTCCTGAGTGGTAAATTCAATGATTTCGCTGTTAGACAGGGCGTCCATGACGCCTTTTTTCTTGGAGGTCAGCATGGTCTTGAAACGGCTGACCTTCATGGATCTTGCGAACAGTTCGCTTTCGTTCTTGATTGCGGTTGTGGGCTTGCCCTTCTTCTGTTCGTTGTCAAACTCCAGGGTTCCGTCTACAAGGCTCATGATGGCATAAGGGCCGTGGTTGTAGACTGCAGGAACATATCCCTTGAAACGTAGGGCTCTAATTGCCAGGTTCATGTCTTCATTTTCCAGACCGTACTTGGTCTGTCCGCCCAGGGTGACGTGTTCCATGGTGACCGTTCCCTGTTCGCCCTTGGCGTAAACGCCGACCTGGAAACCGCGGATTTCCACGTTCTTCAGGAGCAGGGGACCAACGCCTTCGCTAAAGCCCAGGTCAATACCATACACACCGGTAGAGTCGCCGGAGTAAATCTTTACATTGTTGATGGCGCCCTGGTTGGAGGCGTTGAACTGGATACCGATGGCGCCGGGGTTGCCCTTGCCGGTACGGATGGTCATATCGCGGATGGCGTTACGGATTCTGGGTTCGGGACCCATACCCGTGTTAATGGCTGCCTTGGGGAAGTCCGGATTGTCAAAGCCGTAGGTACTATCAGCTAACTGGAGAATGGTTCCGCCGATGCTCTGACCTTGAAGAATAGTTCGTCTGCTGGAATTTTCTGCCTTTTCTGTGGTGGGCCAAACCAGCTGGTCGGTAATTTTATAGATGCCATGGGGGAGATAGATGATGTAGTCTCCATCCGGATGGTCGTTCAATGCCTTCTGAATGGCTTCGGTGTCGTCGGTCTTGCCGTCGGCCTTGGCGTGATACGGATCCTTGGTGACGTTGATGACCTTGGAACCCAGGGGAAATTCCACCTGGGCAAAAATATTGCTTGCAAATAGGGCGGAAACCGCCAGAATAAACCTAAAACCTCTACACATACTTAAAACCTCGTATGTTATACAATATAACTAGAAATTTACATAAGTAAAAAAAACACCTATTTAAGGAAGGCTCAAAATGGAGTATTTCTTACCAAAAACATACAATGTTTAGGCTTTACCGGCATTTTTCGTAGACGAATGGGTTGTGGTCGCCCTGGACTTTGAAGATTCGACGGTCTCTTTCGCATTCTTTTTCTGTGACCGGGTACATTTTGTCCCAGGCTTCAAAAAGTTTGCGGTCTTGTTTAGACAAATTAATCCCATAAGTCTTTTCCATGTAGAAACTGACTCGTGCAATAATGCCTCTCGCTTCCTCTCTAGGCTGGGCTTTTTTCTCCTTGAAGTCGACGATGGTCTTGCACTTGCCGTACATGGGTTCGGGATTGTTGGTCCACTGGCTGTACATGAAGTTGTTGCGGTCCCCGTTCACTTCGCCGATGGCCGGGTAGAGGTTATGAAGGTCCCCTTCCATGATCTTGAATGTGGAATCGTTGGCGCTGCAGTTCTTGCGGCCCCCATCTTTCCAGCAGGGGAGAAAGTGGCCCATGTTGTGGGCGGTCACGATGTGTTCCCATTCGATGGAGTGGGCGCGTTTCAGGCTTTTGCGGTTGGGGTTGTGGCGGGGCTCGAAATCGCAGGAGGAAAAGTCTACGGTTTTCTTGTCTAGGTATCGACAGCCGCAGTACAGGGTTTCCTGCAGTTCCCCATAATAGATGCGGCGCATCTGCTTGCCTGCTTCGCGGTAATTATAATGCCTGGGTTTGGCCTCCGGATCGACCTTGGCCTGGGCAATTATGGCTAGACCGCAAATTACGGCCAGCAGTATAAACGTAAAAAAATGGCGTGCTCCCGCTTTTTTTCTGGACATATAAAGAATACTCGATATAAAAAATGGATGTGCTATAAAGGTACATTAATTTTTAAATTTGGCGCATGCAAAACGCAGGTATGGAATACTTGAATTCCCGACTGATGTTCGGGATGATGCCGGGGCTCGAATCGACTCGTAGACTTTGCGAGGCCTTAGGCAACCCTCAGGAAAAGTTTAAGACCATCCATGTGGTGGGTACTAACGGCAAGGGCTCTACCAGTTTCTATCTGGCGGGAATCCTTCAGGCCCATGGCTATAGAACGGGCTTGTATACCAGCCCTCATTTGGTGAGTTTGCAGGAGCGTATTCGCATAAACGATTTGCCCATTGGTGCCGAAGATCTGGATCGCCTGCTTCTGAAGGTAAAGTCTGCTGCAGAGTCCATTAACGCCGGTGCCGCGGAAGTGGTAATCGAACCCACCTTCTTTGAAGTGCTTACGCTTGTGGCATTCCTCTATTATGCGGAACAGAAAATAGATGTTGTTGTTCTGGAAGCGGGTATGGGCGGTCGACTGGATAGCACTGCCGTTGCCGAGGGCGATATTGCCGTGGTGACCAGCATCGGTCTAGAACATACGGAGGTTCTCGGGACAACGGAATCGGCAATCTTGAAAGAAAAGATGGCTGTGCTGGGGGAGGGCGACCTTCCCGGAAAGACATTTGTAGTTGGAGGCTTGTCGCAGGAACTTTTGGCAGAGGCTCGTCTATTTGCCGAAAATCGTGGTGCCACTTTAGCCGTGCCTGAAATCCGTGGAGACATTGTGCTTCCGAATCTTGGACGTCATTATGTGGAAAATGCCAGCCTGTCGATGATGGCGGCGAAGATGTTCTGCAATTCAATGGCTGGACGCATGGCTTTTGATGATGCTCTGGCGGTACGAACCTTGGCGACCCGCAGCTGGGCTGGTCGTATGCAGACCCTGTCAGACTCAAATGGTCAGGTGCGTTTCATCTTGGATGGAGCTCACAATTCCCATGCCGTTAAACGCCTGGTGGAAACGCTGTCGCAGTATTATCCGGGGCAGAAGTTCCATTGTGTTTTTGGAGCACTGAAAGACAAGGATGTTGGTGAAATGCTGAAGCTGATGGCACCCCATGTAAGTCATTGGCATATTACTAAGACACCTTATCCTAGGTTTAGAGAACTGGATGACCTGCGTGAACTTCTTGCCGGGCTCGGTTTGAATGTGGCCAGTGAGGGCTTACTTTCTCGTGAGTTCCTGGATCAGGTGAGCGCAGCTGCTTCTGCTGATGATGCGGCTCCCGTGCTGATTACGGGGAGTCTCTACATGATTGGCGAATGTGTGCAGGCACTAAAGAATGACTGTGATGGCCTGGCGTTCTTCCGCGGTCTTGAACCTACGACCAACGAGCATCGTTAATTCTTTTATTATTTAGGTAAGCCTATGAAAAAAGCCTTGCAGATAAACTGCAAGGCTTTTGAATTTAGACTTTTAAACCTAAAGGATTAGTCCAGTTCTGCGTAGGACTTTTCTGCCAGGGCGCGAACCTTCTGCACAGTGGCTTCATCCAGCTTGTCGTTACGTTCCTTCATGGAAGCAATCAGTTCGTCAACCAGGTTTACGTCCAGGACCATCACTCCATATACGTTGAACTTACCGTCTTCGGAAACTTCAACCTTCACATCGGTAAAGGTAGCGCCGTTCAGGTGGGTGTCGATCTTGGTCTTGGAAGTGGTCTGGAAGTGTTCCACCAGGGCTTCCTTTCCTTCGACGTCAACTTGTTCCTTGAAGTTCTTGGTGATTGCCTTGACCTGAATGTCCACAGCGCGAGCCAGGTCAACGCGGGCATTCTGGTCTGCCTTTTCGTATGCAACCTGTTCGTCAGAGGATACGCCCTTACCGAGGCCAGCAATCTTGTGTTCAGACTTGATGTACTTGGTCTTGAGGTTCTGCATTTCGGTCATGGCGCTTGCTGCTTTCTGCTGGGGAGTGCTGGAACAACCAATCAAAAGAGCTGCAACAGACAATGCGGCGACAAAAAACTTTTTCATTTTAATAATCTCCTTGCAAAAACGTGGTTTTTGACTGCGATGTCAAACTTTGTAACAAAAATATGATAATTAAATTATTCGGTCAAGATATGGCCAAAAAAAACTGCAAAGATGTGGTTCTGCACGTTCTTTTTGGGCTTTTTTGACGTATTTAGGCCTTTTAAGTGGGTTATTTACTTTTACAGTAATCCATTCAAAAACTTCGGTCCGTTGTAGGGCAGGCTTTTTTCCTTCGTGTACGCAGTAGTGGGCTACCGGGATCGTTTTTTTTCGCAGAAGCCCATAAGCAGAACATCAAATTCCTGCTCGGTGCGTTTTGTTTTGCTTGTGTTGCAATTGGTTTCGCTTTGACTTCCGCGGAAACGCAGCCCGTAAAAATTGGGAAGAATTTTTTGGGCGTTCTCTAAAGAATAGATTCCATTATCTTTGGGGGTGCTTGTTATGTTTCGAGGGGGCTTGGTGTTCCTATGGCTGGTAGCCGTGTCTTGCCTGCGTAGATCCCGTTTTGCTTGCATCCGCCATTGTTGTCGGGGGGGGCATTTAACATCGCCAATGCAAAAAAGATTGCATAGAAACTGTAGAAAGGGTTGCTTATCTTCATTAATATATATAAGTAAAGTAATGCTGATTTGTAAAAAAATAAGAGCCATTTCCCTAAGGAAATGACTCTTGAATTTTTATGGACGCACGGGAGCACCGCGCTGCGCTCGGCTTACTTGTTGTTCAGCTTGATCAAGTTCAGGGCGGAGCCTGCCTTGAACCATGCCCACTGCTGTTCGTTGTAGGTGTGGTTCAGCTGGATCTTTTCTTCAGAGCCATCCTTGTGGTGGATAGCGAGGGTCAGAGGCTTGCCCGGAGCAAATTCGGTAAGACCGATAATGTCGAACACGTCCTGTTCCTGAATCTTGTCGTAGTCGGCAGGATTTGCGAAGGTGAGGGCCAGCATGCCCTGCTTCTTCAGGTTGGTTTCGTGAATACGGGCGAAGCTCTTCACGATCACGGCCTTGACGCCCAGGAAGCGGGGTTCCATAGCGGCGTGTTCGCGGCTGGAGCCTTCACCATAGTTTTCGTCACCGATAACGATGGAGCCGATGCCCTTGTTCTTGTAAACCTTGGCAAGTTCCGGAACTTCCTTGTATTCGCCGCACTGGCAGAGAACCTTGTTGGTTTCGCCGTTGAATGCGTTCACAGCACCGATGAGCATGTTGTTGGAAATGTTTTCCAGGTGACCGCGGTAGTTGAGCCACGGACCAGCCATGGAAATGTGGTCGGTGGTGCACTTGCCCTTGGCCTTGATCAGGATCGGAGCGCTCATGATGTCCTTGCCATCCCATGCTGCAAACGGAGCCAGAGCCTGGAGGCGCTTACTTTCCGGATTGATGGTCACGGTGATGGAGGAACCATCTTCTGCCGGAGCCTGGAAGCCTGCGTCCTTCACTTCGAAGCCGTTGACCGGGAGTTCGCACTTTTCAGGAGGATCCAGCTTCACAGCCTTGCCTTCCATGTTGGTGAGAGTGTCGGTCATGGGGTTGAAGCGGATGTCGCCAGAGAGGGCGGCGATCACAGCCATCAGCGGGGAAGCTACGAAGGCGTGGGTATTCGGGTTGCCATCGGCGCGCTTTGCAAAGTTACGGTTGAAGGAGTGAACGATGGTGTTCAGTTCCTTCTTGTCGGCACCTGCACGGTCCCAACGGCCAATGCAAGGACCGCAGGCGTTGGTCATGATGGTGGCACCAAACTGCTTGAACAGATCGATGAGACCGTCGCGTTCTGCAGTGTAGCGGACCTGTTCGGAACCCGGGTTGATGATGAGCGGGCACTTGGGGGTAAGACCCTTAGCCAGTGCCTGCTTGATCATGCTTGCAGCCATGAAGAGGTCTTCGTAGCTGGAGTTGGTGCAGGAACCGATGAGGGCTGCAGAAACAACCGGAGTGGATTCCGGCTTGGCGACCGTAGCCTTGATGGATTCGGCCATGTCGGTAACAGCGAATGCGCGGTCCGGGCTGAAGGGACCGTTGTAGTGGGGAACGAGAGTGGAAAGGTCGATTTCCACAACGCGGTCGAAGTACTTTTCCGGTTCAGCTTCAACTTCCGGGTCAGCCTGGAGGTAAGAAGCGATCTTGTCGGCGGCTTCGGCAACTTCTGCACGGCCGGTGACCTTGAGGTAACGGCTCATGGAATCATCGTAGCTGAAGGTGGAGCAGGTTGCGCCCACTTCTGCACCCATGTTGGCGATGGTTGCCTTGCCGGTAGCGGAGAGGCTGCGAGCGCCTTCGCCGAAGTATTCAATAATAGCGTTGGTGCCGCCCTTAACGGTGAGGATGCCAGCGAGCTTCAGGATGATGTCCTTAGCTGTGGCGAAGCCCTGGAGCTTACCGGTGAGCTTCACACCGATCATCTTCGGGTACTTCAATTCCCAGGGGAGGCCAACCATGGCATCCACAGCGTCAGCACCGCCAACACCGATAGCCAGCATGCCGAGGCCACCTGCGTTCACAGTGTGGGAGTCGGTACCGATCATCATACCACCCGGGAATGCGTAGTTTTCGAGAACCACCTGGTGAATAATGCCTGCGCCCGGGAGCCAGCAGTCAATGCCATACTTTGCAGAAACGGACTGGAGGAAGTCATACACTTCCTTGCTGTCCTGCTTTGCCTTGGGAAGGTCGACTTCTACACCTTCCTTGGCGATGATCAAGTGGTCGCAATGTACAGAACTTGGAACAGCGACCTTGGATTTTCCAGCAGTTGTAAACTGGAGGAGTGCCATCTGGGCGGTTGCGTCCTGCATGGCAACGCGGTCCGGGTTAAATTCGGCAAAATCAGTACCACGAACATACTGCTTGGATTCTGCACCGTCGATCAAATGGGTGTAGAGAATCTTTTCTGCAAGGGTGAGGGGGCGGCCAAGGAGCTTGCGGGCGCCGTCAACGCGGGCTGGCATCTTGGCATAGACCTTCTGGATCATGTCGAAATTGAAAAGCATAGTGTCTCCTGAAGCTATCAGCTACGAGTCTTGAGTTGTGAGCTAAATAGTCGCACCGAGGGCGCCTAACTTAAACTCATCACTCACTACTCATAACTCACTGCTATGGTGGTTTTGTGTTTAGATTTTTCGGCTAAAAATCTAGAAAAATCTTGCAAAATTTATGCCAAGCCTGCTCACGAAACTTTAGTCCAGGATGTATTCATCAAACGTGATGGCTCCACTCAACAAATCGATGCAGTCCTGTTCCATCATTTCAACGATGGTTGAGGGAGAAAGCAGGTCCGGAGTCATTTCTGGATCGGTTATGTAAATTGTATAGTCTTCGCATTGAGCGTTGAATTCTTCCTGGACTTTCTGGCAGATTTTTGTAAATGTTTCTGCGTCAATGCCGGTATAGGTGTCGGTTATGGATGCTCCATTACTGTTTATCGTCATATATGAAGTTTCCGACCGGCCGTCTGCAGTGACAATTTGCATAGTATAGGGGTCGCTGGGCGATATTTGACAGGAAATGGAATTTTCCTGAGTCGTTGAATTTCCACCATTCGGTGATGTTTCTGGCAGAGGATCGTTTGTTACTGGCACGTCATTTGTGACAGTATCGCTTGTGCTGGAACCTGCCAAGAACTCCTGCTCCCCCGCTTTGCAAAGGCTAATCTGGACTTGAATAATTTGATTCATATCCATGGATGTATTTGCACTGGAGTAGATCTGGACATGGTTGTCTTCGCAATCAATATTTGCCTTTCCAGATTTAATCATGGCTTCATACATGGTCTTGGCTTGTTCGCACAGTGATTTCATAGTTGGCGAAGATGCTAATGAAGACTCTGTATAAGAGGTGGTTTCAAGATAGCCTGGGGTGTAGGTGGAGTGGCCGGTTGAGGTTGTTGTTTCTCTGGGTTGGCTAGTCCTTGAAACAACTGTAAAAGTATTTTCTGTAGCGTAGATGGAACAGCTGTAACTTTTATCGCCCTTCTGATTGGAGCTTGTGTACACTTCCCTGCCTGTGCTGGCAGGATCCTTGAACCAGTTTTCCTCGGTAACAGAAGAAGCTGTTGCGTTGGAAGAATTTTCTGATGTGCAGGCGCATAGAATTGCTCCCAAGGACAATGCACCAAGGAAAAAAGGACGCTTATTCATTTTCATAGAACCCCCATTGTTTTTTCGAAAAAATTTAGTATGAAATATCTTTTTATATGTTGGAACAACGGCTGATTGCGTTTTGAATTACGTAATCAAAAATATCTTTAAAAGGTCCATTGACTGCTCCGCTATTGTTTAGCTTTACGTAGTTCCTGGTGCATTCAATGTCTGCATCTTGGTTATCCTTTTTGACGGATAAACAAAGTGCCTCCATGACGTCTTCTGAGGATGGATCCGCTTCAACGTAAACAGTGGTACTGGCTGTTGGGTACTTTATTATCGTTTGGACAGTCGTTGTTACATGAAAACCCGAAGAATTTGTTGTTGAAACTTCGTATACAGCATTTTCGCTTGCGTAAATGCTGCATTCAATGCCGTTAAGTCGGTCTCCGTTCTTGTTTGAATAAACCTCTTCGCCTGCATTTGCTGGATTGGATACCCAACTTTCGGTAGACGGTCCGCTTGAATTATCTGAACAGGCACAGATTAAGGAAATAATGAATATTCCTAAACAAGAAAAATTTGCTTTGAAAATCACAGTCGTATCCTCCATACGTACGGGAAATATAATATTTTATTAGTGTACGGAGAAAATTTTCAAAACGTCTAGACTCCAGATTTTACGCGGTCTAGACTTTTATTTTGCCGTTGCAAGCCCCCTCCCTAGAAATTTGGGTGCTACGATGTGCAAGGTGGATGCTGCAGCATGCGTTCCCAGTACCGTTCAAGGCTGCGCTGCACAAGGGTCAGGAGAAGGTTCGCGATGATGACTGTATGGACCTTTATACCGCCTTTCTTCTTTCCAATTTTCGGGTCCCTGCCGACACCCCTGAAAACCAGGTTGGAGAACAGCGTCACCGTTGTGGAATCGATGATTTTGAGCCGTCCCAGCCATCCGGGCAGCCCGTTGAGGCGGCTTCTTCGTCTGAGGAGCCTGCCATTTTTATTTTTGGCTATATTTTTTACCGGACACTAATAACAATAATTAAGCTAGATTGGTATGATAAAGGATGAAGGATTTTGCAAATGAACTGTTTGTTTAAAAGTAAACGAACCTTGAGTGCTGCCCTTTGTGGACTGGCTTTTTTGACCGGCTGCTCGGATGTCAATCTCGATGCCAATGAAAATGTGATTGTCGAAGAGCTTTCTTCATCTTCGCATAAACAAAATACTGGTTCTTCCGGGCAAATTGAAGCTGAATCTTCTTCCGAATTAAATGAGGCGGAATCGTCTTCCTCAGAAAAAAGTAAGATCGAATCTTCTACCGATTCAATTCCGGAGACGATTGGAACGTCATCATCATCTGAAATTTCTTTACAGGATTATAGTTCTAGTTCAAATGACGTGGTTTCTTCGTCATCAAGGGAACTTGTTGCGGAAAAACTTTATGATATGGAAGTCCGTTCCTATCAATATGAATTTGGTGGTCTTGATTTTCTTCAGTTAAGAATTGTAAATAATGAAGAATTTATATTGGATAGTGTTGAGTTGAGATTGTATGCAAAAGCAAAACCTGAAGAGATTAAAGTTGTAGCGGGTGTTGACGATAAAATTGGTTCATGCCCTTTGCTTGTAGATGCTGATATTTGCCAAGCCTATGATGAAAACGGATTTAATCAACCTTGCTTAGGAAAGAATGGCGAATATGCAGATGCTTCTATGAGAGGTGCGATGCGTGAAGTTGTTCCTCTTCCTTTAACGAATTCTTATGATCCTGTAACAGGAGAGTCCGTTTGGGTCATAACAGTACCTTTAGCTTCTGCGGTGATAAATTCGAAATCTTCGATGAGACTTGATGTTGGTTTTTCTTATGGTATTTATGCGAATGATTGGTGTGAAACGTTAAGACAACCTGCAAAGAAACGTTTCTTGATTCCCAATGAAAAGGACTGGTCGTGGATGCCCCATTCTGCTGATGTAGATGGAATTGATTATGTGGGAATGCCGCAAGAAGATAAGGATTATGGAGACGTTGCTGATGTTCCTATAAATCCGTATGTTGCAGTGTATCGCAACAATGTAAGAATTTGGGGTAATCCACCGAAACTTTAAAAAATGAAAATCCGATTTCGCGACGAACGAAACCGGATTTTTTAATGGATTGGTTTTGCGAGATTATTCGCCGAGACAAGCGTCCATGGCGGCGATGACCTTCTTCTTTTCCATGTGCTGGCCGATGAAGACCAGGCGGACAATGCGGTCGCCGTACTTTTCGTCCCAGACCTTCAACAGGTCCGGATTTTCCTTGAGGATTCGTTTCTGTTCGGCTTCGGGTTCAGAGGCGAACCAGGGGCCGAAATTCTGGGCAGAGGCTTGTTTGCCGGCTTGTTCAAACAGGTAGCTGGTATCCCTTTCGTCTTCGAACCACAGGAGACCCTTGGTGCGGATGATGCTGTTGGGATAATTGTCCAGGAACACTTCGAAACGTTCGCGGATCAGCGGACGACGGCGTTCATACACGAAGGTAGAAATGCCGTATTCATCGCCATGGGGATGATCCTTGTCGTGGTGATGGCCGCAGTGGCAAACACCATGTTCGTGGTCGCAGTGGCTGTGGTCTTCGTCATGGTCATGATGATGTTCATGTTCGTCATCATCATGGTGGTGATGGCAGACGCCATGTTCATGGTCGCAGTCGCTATGGTCTTCGTCGTGGTCGTGATGGTGATGATCTTCGTGATCGTCATCGTCTTCGTCGATGTCTTCTTCGTCTACGGACTTACCCAGTTCCTTTGCCCAGGCAGCAGAATTTGCCACCTTTTCAAAGTCAAACTGCTTGGTGTCCAGAATGTCGGACATTTCAACCTTACCGAAGTTGGTCTCGATCATCTTGGCTTCGGGCTGGAGGGCGCGAACCACGGTCTTCACCTTTTCGAGATCGTTCTTGGAAAGCTGATCCACCTTGTTCATGATGATGGTATTGCAGAATTCGATCTGCTGGATCAGAAGGTTTGCGATGTCGGTTTCTTCAAGATCCTTCTGGAGAAGCTTCTGGCCACCGCCAAATTCGTCGGCCAGACGGCAGACGTCAACCACGGAAACCACGTTGTCCAGGTGGCAGGGGAGAGGTTCGCCCTTGGTGCTCTGGAGCTGCATGCCGGCCATGCAGATGGTCTGTGCGATAGGTACCGGTTCGCAAATACCGCTTGCTTCAATAAGAATGTAGTCGAACTTGCCGGTTTCGAGAATTTCGGCAATCTGTTCCAGCATGTCCTGCTTCAGGGAACAGCAGATGCAGCCATTGGAAAGGGGAACCACGGTGCCGTCGTCGGCCTTAGTGATGTTTCCGCCCTTTTCAATCAGGGTCTGGTCGATATTCACTTCACCAATGTCGTTAACGATAACGGCGACGTGATAGCCTTGCTGGTTGTTAAGAACGTAATTGAGAAGAGTAGTTTTTCCGGCTCCTAAGTAACCGGTGAGCACTGTAATAGGTACTGACTTTTTCATAGCCGAAAATCTAGCAATTTATTCTTTTCCAGGCTAGAGCATACCGTTTAGGCTGTTTTCATTTTTGTATTTTAGGGCTATGAGCTTGAATTTTGTAATCTTTTTAAGCATAGTTCTCGTTGTTCTTCTACTCTGCATGTTCGTGGTGAATCCTATTGCCCGAAAAATTGCAGAAAAGACTCCCAACAAGTTTGACGATCTCCTTGTAGAAAAACGGTTCTTTTCTAGGGCTTTGCAGCTTGTTCCCGCAACAATTTTTAGCGCAGCCTTTGCCCGCTTTGTGGAGCAGCAGTCCCTTGTGTACGATATTTGTACCCGTGTTTCTGCAGTATGGTTTGCCCTGATTGCCTTTGCGGCGGGAAGCTCCTTCTTTGATGTGGTCGAAACCTTGAACGACCAGAACCAAAGACGAAAGAACAAATCTTTCCACGGAACATTCCAGGCGGTTAAATTGATTTTGTTCTGCGTTTGCGCCATTGTTGTCATATCGCAGGTCATTGGCAAGAGCCCCGTATTCATACTCTCCGCTATGGGTGCCGCCGCAACCATCTTGATGTTGATCTTTAGGGATTCCATTCTGGGCGTAGTTTCGGGTATCCAGATTAATTTGTCTGACTTGCTCCGCAAAGGGGATTGGATCGAGATTGAACGCCACCATACTGATGGTACGGTCATCGACATTACGCTTACCTCTGTGAAAATCCGTAACTGGGACAAGACCATCTCGGTGATTCCTGCTTATGACCTCATTACCAACAGTTTCAAGAACTGGCGTGGCATGGAGGAATCCGGCGGTCGTCGCATTAAGCGTTCGCTCTTCATTGATCAGCAGAGCATCCGCTTCTTGACAGAAGAAGAAATTGAACGATTGTCAAAGATTGAAATTTTGAAACCCTACATGGATGAAAAGCGCGTAGAGTTGGCTTCGGAATTTACCGCCAAGTATGGGGAAAATGCCGTGCCTACAGAATTAGACATGGTGAATAGTCGTCACATGACTAACATCGGAACTTTCCGCGCCTATTGTACGGCGTACTTACGCTCTCTAAAAAATGTGGCGCAGGACATGACCTTGATGACACGCCAGCTGGCTCCAACTCCCGAAGGCTTGCCTCTTGAAATTTATGCATTCGCTAATGTTACCCAGTGGGTGGCCTACGAAGGAATCCAGTCTGACATATTTGACCACCTGATTGCGGTGCTGCCTGAATTTGGACTTAGTTTGTTCCAATACGCAGGGTATTTGAGAAAGTAATTTATGGATTTGTTTGTAGAATAAATCTTGAAAAACGGGTGGTTTGAGGAATCTATGAAAAATATGAAGCCGAATTTTGGATTTAGTGCGATTGCAGTTGGTGCTTTTGCCATGGCTTTGGGTCTTGCCGCCTGTGGCGACGGCGAATCTTCAAACGGACCGGCTAATGATGATGATTCTTCTTCCTCCAGTGTCATCCTGAGCTCCTCCTCTAGTGTCATCCTGAGCGATAGCGAAGGATCCAGCAGTTCTGTTGCAAGTTCGTCAAGCGCTAAGAACAGTAGCAGTGTCAAAGCTGCTTGGGCATACTTGAATCCAAACATTGACTACGGCGAGTTTACTGATGAACGCGACGGTCAAGTTTACAAGACAGTCACCATCGGCACCCAGACCTGGATGGCCGAAAACCTGAACTACAATACAAACGATAGTTATTGCTATGGTAATAACGCTAGCAATTGTAGTAAGTATGGTCGCCTGTACACTTGGTCTGCGGCTATGAACGCTTGCCCCTCTGGCTGGCACCTGCCAAGTGATACAGAGTGGAATACTTTGTGGACTGCGGTAGGCAGAACCAGCACCGCCGGTACGAAACTGAAGTCCACCAGTGGCTGGTATAGTGGTAACGGAACGGATTCCTTCGGCTTCGCTGTTCTGCCGGCGGGCTACCGCAACAACGACGGCAATTTCCGCAACGAGGGCGACTTCGCGGACTTCTGGAGTTCTACTGAGAACTCTAGTGACGGCGCGTACGATTGGTACTTCCGCTACGACGACGACAACATGTACAACTATTGGAGCAACAAGAACTACGCGCACTCTGTTCGTTGCCTCAGGGGCTCGTCTCCCACCAGTAGCAGTAGTGTTAGCTACGGTACTCTGACCGACCTCCGCGACAACCAAACCTACAAGACCGTCACCATCGGCACCCAGACCTGGATGGCGGAGAATTTGAACTACGACCCGGGCGATGTCTCTAGTATGGGCTACTACGCATGGAGCGGCTGCTATGGCAACAAGGCGGACTCCTGCTCCAAGTACGGTCGCCTTTATACCTGGGAAGTAGCCATGAATGACGCATCTTGTGCTTATACCTGTGGAGTTTCTCTAAACCCGACAATTCCTGTTCAAGGCGTTTGCCCAAGTGGCTGGCACTTGCCGAGCCACAGAGAGTTCGAGGAACTAATCAATTTTATTGACCCATCGTTCGGATATAACCATACTAGTGCTGCCAGTTCATCAACGGCAGGAAAGTACCTGAAGGCCAAGTCTGGATGGAACTCTAGCGGCAACGGAACCGATACCTTCGGTTTCTCTGCGCTCCCCGGTGGCGACAGGTACGGCTATGGCGATTTCGACGATGCTGGCATCTACGCTGACTTCTGGTCATCGGGTGAGGGCAGTAGCAACTACGCCTTCGTCTTGCCCCTGAGCTACGATAGCGAGGGCGCGTGCCTCGGCTGGGGCCTCAAGAACGAAGCAAAGTCGGTTCGCTGTCTCAAGGACTAAAGCGAACCTATAACCGAACCTGAGCGTAGGCGCTTTAGCGCCCTCTAACTAGACCGACGTAAGTCGGACTAGTGGTTGGCTAATGTAAGCCAACCAAAACAGGCCGCCAAGCCGCAAGGCAAGGCGGCCCGTCTGTTGACATTTTCGTCGAATAGATTTATATTCTCCTTGACGTTTGATAATCCGTCTGATTGTGGTGTGAAGTTTTTGCAGACACGCTGGCTTCCGAGTCCCAGGGCGGCAGTTGCATCGTTTGGCATTAGCGGTAAAAAAAGCAGGATTTGGGTCGGTGAGTAACGCGGCTGACTAGGGGAGTGGGCCTCCGCCTGCGAAATGCCAAGCACATCCTCGGTAGATAATACCGAATTTCACAAAAAAATGTTGTTATGCCAATGCACGTTATGCGTGTATTGGTTCTGCGTATCGTTCCTAGAAATCGCATCAGGTTTCTGGGTGTGATATGTTGTCTTAAACCCTTAAAATTTCAAGCCTTAAAGAGGTTAAAATGAATAGAAACCAGTATGCAAAAATGATGCAGGATATTCACGAAACCCGCATCGCTGGTGGCGACGTCACCGCCTGTATTACCAAATATCGTGAAATGTACAAGTATGTTTATGTCTATAACGATTCGTGCTTCAAGAAAATTTTTGGAGCCATTGAAAACAGGGGGCTGGCCGCCAGTTTCCTGAATGCAATCCTTAATCTGGAAGGCCCTAGGTGCATTGGCAAGTTGGATTTTATCGATCCTTCTGTTCCTGGCGGCCCTTTTGTAAAGTCGGTGACTTCGGACCTTGTTGCAGAAGATCCCGACAAGAACCGCATTGTTATCGAGGTTCAGCACAAGGGAAATTCGACCTTCAAGGATCGCCTTGTTTTCTATACAGCCTGCCACACTTTGCAGAGCAAGGTTCCTGGAGACACCTTTACCCTGCGCCATGTGGATTACATTGCCCTCCAGATGTTCGATGCGTATTCCGATAGCGAGGACTATAAGCATGTTGTGCAGTTGAAGGATCAGCATAATGTACTGTACCACGGAAAGAACGTATTGACCATTGTGGAAATTGAGAAGTTCCTGAATGGAAATTACGATACTGACGACAGTCGCCTGGCAGAGTGGCTCCGCGCTATCGATCTGGTGAATAACGAGTTTAATGGTGAAACAAGGAACCCCTACTTGGAGGACTTGCAAAACGCCGCGAAGTTGAGTAATTTTGATATGGATTACTTGCTGACGGAGGCAAAGAACATGTCTGACCACGCTTATGAACTGTCTGTTGAACGTGACGAAGCTCGCCTTGAAGGCATTGCCGAAGGCCGAGCAGAGGGTCGTGCAGAAGGTCGAGCAGAGGGCCGTGCAGATGGTCTTGCTGAAGCTAAGCGTTCCGCTGTAATCAAGGCCCTGAAACGCGGCAAGCTTACGGTAGAAGAAATCGCCGAAGATAACGATCTGCCTCTTGAAGAAGTTCTTAAGATTCAGAAGGAACAGCCTTAAGATATCTTGAGAAAATCTTTATCTTAGTAACGACTTGATAGTTGTAGTTCTAGCTGAGAAATCGGCTAGAATTTTTTTATCTGCTTAATTCCACCACGTAGTCGGCTGCATTCACAAAGTCCTGTGCATGCTCGATAGCTACTACGGTGTGGCCCGCTTCCGTGAGGCCGCGGATCAGCTCTAGCAGGTGATTGATATCGACCTGATGGAGGCCGCGTGCGGGCTCATCGAACAAGAATAATGTATTGGGTGCCTTGGCTCGGGCCAGGGCGATAGACAAACGTAAACGGGCTCGTTCGCCGCCGGAAAGGTGGGCGGTACTTTGCCCCAGACGGATGTAGTCGAGGCCTGTGTCTACAAGAGGTTTCAACTTATCGGCGAAAGGCTTCATGTCGTAGAAAAGCTTGTAGGCGTTCCCGATTTCCATATCCAGAATGTCGGCGATGGATTTGCTCTTGAAACGGATGTCTAGGACTTCATCCTTGAAACGTCTGCCCAGACAAACGGGGCATTCGTTTTCTTCATAGCCGGAGGGGTCCAGGATGACGCCTTCTCCCTTACAGTTTTCGCAGCGTCCGCCAGCAGCGTGGGTGGCGAATTTGGCGGCGTTGTAACCACGGACTTTGCTTTCGGGCATTTTTGCGAAAAGGTCCCGCAAAAGGTTGCTCATGTTGGTGGCGCTTAATACCGTACTGCGACGGTTTCCATGAAAATCGCCTGTAGAAAGTATGGATAGGGCATCGATTCCCAAGGGGGCGAATTCGCCGGCTTCTGCGCGAGGTGCCAGATTCTTGAACATGAGGGTAGACTTACCGCTACCGCTCTGGCCTGTGATCACGCTGAACTTCTTTAAAGGGAAATCTGCCGAAACGGATTTCATATCGAAGAGGGCAAAATCGCGAACGAGAATGGATGCTCCTGGATTCTGCTCCTTCGAACCTAATTCAACTAGGGGACTAAAGTCCCTAGTTTCATATATCGCCTTCGGCTCAGAATGACGTTCAGTCTCGCGCCTCGTGCCTTTCAAATACTTAATCCAGTTTCCGGTGGGGGAGACGGGGTTGTTCAAAATCTCTGCGGCGGATCCCATGTGCAGCACTTCTCCGCCTTTTTCTCCTGCGCCCGGTCCCATTTCTATTATCCAGTCAGCTTTCTCGATAATGGCTGGATTGTGTTCTATAAGGACTAGAGTATTCCCGCGGGCCTGCACTTTTTTAAGGACGTTCCAGAGGGCTTCCACGTCGTTTTTGTGGAGACCACTTGCCGGTTCATCTAGCGCAATCAGCAAATTGTTTAAATGACCTGTAGAAAGGCTTGCCAAACGGAGACGCTGGATTTCGCCTCCGGAAAGGGTGGTGCCTGCGCGGCCCGGAGTCAAGTAACCGATGCCAAGTTCGTTGATGGCTTGAATTCGTTCGGACAGGGATGCCGTAAGACGGGACAAAGTTGCCTGCCTACTTTCTTGTATGGGACCGTCAAAAACCGCGTGGATTTTTTCTTCCAGGTTTGCGAAGGGTGTCGTCAGCAAGTCGCTCCAGCGGGTTCCCTGAACTGTGGCGTTGAGCAGACCTTTCTTGAGACGGAGACCTTTACATTCCGTGCAATCTTCGATGTTGCCGTCTTTTTCGCAGGTGCCGGTTCCACCACAGGTGGGGCAGACGGAACTTCTGCAGTAGGGGGAGAAGTCCGAGGCGTCCAAGGCGTGAAAGTCCGCAGCACCGTGTTCCTTACAGCTGGGGACTGTGCTAAATACTCGGCGATTGCCGTTTTCATCTAGTGTAACTTCGGTGTGAGTTAGCTTAAGGACTCCGTCAACGGCTTCGGCAATTCTCGTGCGGGTGTTGGAACGGACTATGATTCTGTCCACAACGATAAAGAATTCACTGGGGCAGATTGCTCGTTGATCGTCTGTTAGGTCTGCTAGAGAAATGACTTGGTCGTCAGCAACGGCACGGGTAAAACCCTGGGCCAGGAAAGCGGCTGAAAGTTTGTCTAGCGATTGGCCGCTACGTTTGCGACCGGAGGCGTCCTCACTTGCACCGGTGTCGATTCGGGCGAAAAATTGCAGTTTGGTTCCTTCGGGAAGGCTCGCAACCTGGCGGATAATGTCTTCGCGGCTAGTGCTTTCCATGGGCTTGCCGCAAACAGGGCAGGCCGGTTTGGCGAAAGCTGCGAATAGAGTTCGCAAACTGCTGTCGCATTCAGAAATGCTTAAGGCGTAGGACTTGGCGCTGGCTTCTCCGTGGCTTGGGCCAATGGCAAGGCTAGCGGGCAGACCGTCAGCACTGTCAAGGGGTATAACCTTACGACCGCCCAGCATTTCGGCTGCGTAGGGCGATAGGGTTTCTAGATACCTGCGCTTGGATTCTCCGTGTAATGTATCAAGGACCAGGGTCGACTTTCCACACCCCGAAGGTCCACAGACAACCGTAATCTTCCCCAAGGGGAATTGGACATCCACATTCCTTAGGTTGTGGAGTCTGCATCCACGAAGTGTTATAAAGTCAGACGTACTGAACCCTATTCCTTAATGGTAAAGCGGAGTTCGCCAAAGGGGGTGCAGAAGTCCAGATTTTCCAATCCGTTTTCTTCGATGCCGTTGAACATGCGATAACCGCCACCCACAGAAACTTCCAGCATCTTGGTAACGCGGTAGTTGAAATGAACGGCCATGTCGGCTACAAAGAAGTAATCTTCGGAAGAAAAATTGTTGTCGCCATTTTCGATGACATTGATGGCGCCGCCACCCACTTCGATGGGAACGGAAATGCTGAATGCTTCATTGATGCGCACCGGGAACAGTTCGATGAAGGCTCCAAAGGAATTGTAGTCCAACATCTGCTTCTGGGGCACATTATAATTGCGAATGTCGCTGATGAGGAAGTTGGCGAAAAGGCCGGAGGCCAGCAGGTTGTTCCACTGGATACCGATTCGCAGATTGGCGAAGATGGCACCGTCGTCAGCAACCAGGGAATTACCTCCACCGATGCCAAGGAAGGCCTTCCAACCGTCATTCACCTTTTCTTCGGGGGTGAACTTGACTGATTGCAGTTCGGCGTTGGCGGTGGATGCCAGACCCATGAGGGCAAGGCCCGTAATCAAAATCTTCTTGAAAATCATAGACGATCCTCCGTTGTAAGTCCGTGCCCTTCGGCTGTAATTCCATCCCAGTTCCAGGTACGGTTTGCGGCTTCGGGCCAGTTGCAAATGGTCCATACCAGACTGTTGCCGCACAAGATGATAATCCAGATTCCGAAAACGAGGAAAAGCACCAGGGGAATAAAAGCTAAGGACCCATAGAAAATAGACATTCTTGTGACCAGTGCGGTCTGGATGAGCACCAAAATCTTCACATAGGCGATAATGCAGATCCAGGCCAGCAGGGATACTCCGATAGAGGTCAATATCAGTTGCTTCTTGGTGTAGGATCGCTTTTCTGCGGGCCGGGCCGGCAAGGCGTACAATACCATGAAAATCATCAAGATTACAGCAAACTGGAAAGAAGAGAACCAGAATGCGTTAATGAGGGTCTTGATGACAGAGGGCGGGAAATGCAAACCATCTACCACGATCAGGGAAAGGGCTTCCTGCAGCTGGTTTACAAGACCTGCGTAAATGCCGATGATGCCTGCATATACCAGCAACAGGGGGATGGCGATACGGATCTGCTTGTGGAGGGGGCGAGAAGTCTTGTTTTCCCAAACGACGTTAAAATTGGATTCCAGACTTCCGAAAGACAGAATGAAGGTGACGAAAAGACCCAATGCGCCGATGAAGCCCAGTCGACCGATAGGTACGTGTTCTGCATTCTGCACGATGGCTACCAGGGGTTCTGTGGGCCAGTCCAAATCAAGAATGTCAAAGAGGTGGGGGAGGTAATCAGAGAAGAAACTACCAAAGCCGGCAGAAATAGTTATGGAAGTCAACAGGATCAGCATGGGGACCACAGCCAAGAAACTGGTGTAGGTCAAGGCTGCTGCACGGGTAAGACCATGGAAATACAGGAAAGACTTGCCAGCGATTACTGCAATCTTTATAGGGGTCGGAGAAACGGCGGCCAATGCGTCGAATATTCGTTCCCAGGAAAAATTTTTAAACCATTCGGGCATAGTGGGGGCAAATTTAAAAAATTATTGCCTGTCCGAAAGTGCGTTGGTCAATGCCTTTACCAAATCAGCGGTGTTGATTGGTTTTGCGACATGCCCATTCATACCGATATTCAGTGCTTTCTGACGATCTTCGTCAAAGGCGTTTGCTGTCATGGCCACAATGGGAATTTTTCGCTTGTTTTTATTCTTGAATTGCCTAATATGTCGAGTGGCTTCATACCCATCCATAATCGGCATTTGAATGTCCATGAGAACTACGTCATAATAATTGTAATCCTGGGCCTCTATCATCTTGATACAGGATTGCCCGTCGGCTGCTCGTTCTATGGTGAATCCTAGTTCTTCAAGGAGTGCTTCTGCAATTTCTGCGTTTAGGTCGTTATCTTCTACGAGGAGAATTCGCTTCCCCTGGAAGGATTTGGATTCCGAGGTTGATTCTTCGTGGACTTTCCCGTTGGCGTTCTCGTTTACCTGTTTTGCGGCGTAAATTTGTTCGGCCGTGGGGAGACGCAGGTAAAGAACGATGGTTATCTTCGTTCCTTTGCCGACTTTACTCTGAATGTCTATGGTGCCGTTCATTAAATCGATCAGGCGCTTGACAATGGGCATGCCAAGACCACTTCCGCTAATCTTGCTCTCCGTGGAATTTTTTTCTCGAGAGAATTCCTCGAAGATGTGGGGGAGGTAATCCTTGTTGATGCCGATGCCTGAATCTTCTGCGATGGCTGTATACATGGTGTAGCCGGGTCGGTCGCATTTAGATTCTGTCAGGGATAGGTGAACAAAGCCGCCAGAAGGGGTGTACTTGATGGCGTTGCTTACGATATTTAACACTAGTTCTCTAATCTTCATTTCGTCGCCGATGACGTAATCGTTGATCAGGTTAGAATCGTTGCGAAAATCCAGCCCTTTTTCGTGTGCGAGATCGGTGAATACGGCATCGGTAACATTCTGGAAATTCTTTACATAGATGATGTCTTCTTCAAGAGTCATCTTACCGCTTTCGATGCGGGCCATTTCAAGAACATTGTTGATTAGGGAAAGGAGAAATTTGCTGGAGGCCTGAAGCTTGTTTAGATAGTCTGCGATTTTTTCTGGATTGCCTAAATTCTTTTGCATCAGGTTGGCAAAGCCGATGATGGCGTTCATGGGTGTACGAATGTCGTGGCTCATGCTAAAGAGGAAACTGCTTTTTGCCTTGTTAGCAAAAATCTGCATCTGCAGTTCTCTTTTGCGGACTGCTGCAAGGGAATGCATGTATAACAGGAAAAGTAGTGTTGCTAAAATCAGGAACGATGTGAGAAGGGATCCCCTCATTGCCTTTAGGGTGTTCCAACCACCTATAGGTTCCAAGGTAATGTGCCAGGTATCGTTAAGAATGTCAAATGATAGCTGAACATCCTTACCAATCTTTCCGTTGTTGAAATTGGTCAGGATAAATCCATTTTTATCTAGAACTGCAGTGGAGTCCGGTTCCTTCCATACGGCAAAATTGTAATTAGAAAAATGGAGATTGTTTGATATCTGGTTCAGAAGTAAACCTTTGTCCAGAACGACAATGGAAAATCCAATGAATTCTTCGTTGATAAAGGCAGGATTTCGTAGGATAAAGCCTTCGCCGCCTTCTATCAGGTTGTGGGGGCCGGCAATGGTTGCCTTGCGGTCTTCTAGGGCTTTTTGTGACTTTAATCCCTGAACGGGATCTTCTAACATATTGAAATTCGCCGTAGCAGAATCCACTTCGTCGGGGAATGCATACTTGATGATTCCCTTGGGTGCAAAGTACATGCTACCGATGGCCAGATTGTCGCGGGTCAGTTCTAGGCAGATTTCGTTAAAGTCTTTAAGGAATACGTCCCCATAAACTTTGTGGAGGTCAATCAACAACTTGGTCGTTTCGAAACTCTTGTTGAGCTCGCTCTGGATGCTGGCCACAATCTCTTCTGCGTGGGCCTTGGCTTCTGTCTTGATTTGTTTTTCTACGGAGAAATAGGTGGAAATGATGAATATCGATTCCAGTACAACGCAAATGAAAACTAGGGGCAGATAAACATGAATCTTGTCGGATCTTGAATTTTTGTTAGATGGTTGTGTCATGGACTCCTTCTCTAGTTTTGGTTACCGAGAATTCTCGTAAGTTCCTGCAATAGCATTTTGACATTGATTGGCTTGGATAGGTGGCCGTTCATGCCTGCCATAAATGCGGCTCGTTTATCTTCTTCGAATGCGTTAGCTGTGAGGGCAATAATTGGAATTGTCGCTTTCTTGGTGTCGCTCAGACTGCGGATAATGCGAGTTGCTTCATAACCGTTAATTTTGGGCATCTGGATGTCCATAAGGATTATGTTGTAGTAATTGTCGCTTGCCTTGCTTAACAGTTCTGCACAACAATGCCCGTCTACGGCGCGATCTACAGCGAATCCCACCTCTGTCAGAAGTGTTGTGGTGATTTCTGCATTTAGATCGTTGTCTTCGGCCAGAAGAACTCTATAACCCTTGAAGGATTCCTGACTGAATTTTTTATTTGCATGAACTAGCAAATCCTCTTCGCGTGCAATCTTGTGGGGAACCGTAACAATGAATGTGGTTCCGATTCCCTTTTCGCTATGGACTTCTATGGTTCCGTTCATCAGATCCACAAGTCTCTTGACGATTGACATGCCAAGACCTGAACCTTCAATCCTATTTCCGATAGAGGTATTTTCTCGAGCGAATTCTTCAAATACATGGGGGAGGAATTCCTTGGACATACCACAACCGGTGTCGGTAATTGTGGTTTGATAGAGACACCATCCCTCGGTATTGTAGGGCAGTTCCTTCAAGTTCATATGGACACTGCCACCGTAGGTGGTGTATTTGTAGGCGTTGGAAAGAATGTTCAGGAATATTTCACGCATTTTGATAGTGTCACACAACACGTTGTGGTGCTGGACTTCTATGGTTCGGGTGAACTTGATTCCCTTGTTCTTCATCATTTCCTGAAAAACGGAAAATAAGGTGTCGTTAAACTGTTCCGTACTCCAGGCGTTTTCTTCAATTTTTTCGGCGCCCTTTTCAATGCGAGCCATTTCCAACACGTTGTTAATGATGGACAGGAGTGTTGTACTGGAGTCTTGGATTTTCTTGAGGTAATTGTTTCGTTTCTCTGGATCTTCCTGGTATTTTTGCAGAAGGTCTGTGAAGCCTATGATGGCATTCATGGGGGTTCGAATGTCATGGCTCATGTTGAACAGGAACGTTGTTTTGGCGTTATTCGCTTCTTCTGCCTGTTTGCGAGAAAATTCCAGTTTTTTGTTCAGCCTTTCTTTTTCAAGTGCATCTTTTTTGGTGTGGTAGATGTTTCTGTTAAGAAGAATTATGATGAGCAACATAATTCCAAGGAAAATTGAACCGATGGAAATAATGCGGCTTTTTACAAAATCAATGAATGTGACGTTGTAGAATTCGTCCATGTATTTGTAGGCTGTATTGATGCCAAAATCTCGGCCGGTCAACTTTAGACCTCGGTTCAGTAGGAGGAGCAGGCCCACATTCCCCTTCTTGACGCCCAGGTAGCTGTTGCCGGAGGCGTTCAATTGCATCAATGAGAGGTTGTTGAATTCGCTGTTGCTGCGAATCAAATTTACGCGAAGGCCGTTGATGATGGTGACCGCGTTTTCGTTCTTGACTGCATAAAGAGCATCTTCGATTGAATTCTTGTAAAGAATTTCTGCGTCGGGGTAGTTTCTCTTGACGAATTTTTCTTGCAGTTCGTTGTTCTTGTTGATTGCAAAAAGTTTGATCTTTTCTTGACTTAAGTTACCCTGGTAGACAAGGTCTAACCCTGTTGAAACCACTGCGGTGGTAGTGTTCATTCCACTTCTGTCAATATCCCAGATTTGCCCTCCGATGGGGAAAATTGCGTCAATTTGATTTTCGGTCAGTGCGTCGATCATTGGCTGGAAACTGTAGAACGACTGGTAGGATACGACGAGCGAATCCCTTAGTTTTAGATGGTCGAGAGCGGCGTCCATAACTTCGGTGATCAGCCCGTAGGCGTTTCCGTCCTTATCGCTCTTGCTGTAGGGGAGGTAGTCTCCTAGATATCCGATGCGCAGTGTGTCATGGGTAGAAACCCACTGCAACTCTTCTTCAGAAAGTTGGCTATTGGCCATGGTGGCCCCATAGCTTTTGTACTGCAGACTTTGAAGAAAATAGGGGTTCATCTCTTGCAAAATTTCAAGAGATCGATTTAAGTCGGTCAAGAGGTCCTTGCGCTTCTTGGCAACGGCCAGGTAGAATGGTTCTTCACCCACTTTGGCTACGGGCGAGTAACCAACGGTGGTGTTGATGTTGTTGTCTGTTGCGACAATGCCGTCTAGTTTACCGTTGGTGAAATCTTCGTCTCGTCCGCGGAATCCGTCATAGTAGATGTAGTCTAGGCTTGCCTGGTTTTCTTCGGCCCATTGGATCAGGTGCGTGGTCATGCGGTTGTTGTTGATACAACCGATTTTTTTCCCGATAAAGGTCGTGATGTCGGAAACGTCCATGGTCCGCTTTTTGTCGTGCTGATACAGGTAGTATCTGTCGGTTCCCATGGCATGAATGGGAAACAGCATCTTGGAGCTACGTTCCTTGGTGTACGAAACTCCGGCAAGGACGTCGATGTCGCCGTTTTCAAGTTTTTCTAATAGGTCGACCCATTGGCCGTACTCGTAAGAGAACTGCCAACCGCTGTAGTCTGCGATTTTTAGAAGGTATTCGTAGGCGTAACCTCTTTTGGGCTCATCGTCGCTCATTCCCTCTTGGAACATATCGCTATGGTACCAGCCGACCTTGACGATTTTTTCCGCGGAATCGGCGACGGCCGGGCTACTGGCGAACATCACGACGAATGTTGCCACGAGTAATAAGAGTCTTACAATAGACAGGGGCTCAACTTTACTACGAATCATACCAAACCTTTACAGCTTGGTTTGAAATATAGAATAGAAATCTTATTTAAATATTACTAAAGTCCTTTTAGAAAGGTCTGCTGACTAATTTTTCAAGATGATCTTGAGAGTCTCCATCAGCTTTTCCACGTTGATGGGCTTTGCCACATGTCCGTTCATTCCTGCGTCAAAGGCCTTCTTGCGGTCTTCGTCAAAGGCATTCGCCGTCATGGCGACAATAGGAATAGTTGACTTCTCGGAATCGGCTAGACTTCTAATTTGTCTGGAAGCTTCGTAACCGTCCATAATGGGCATCTGGATGTCCATCAGGATCAGCTTGAAAGTGTTTGCCGGAACTTCGTTGATTTTATCGACAGCTTCTTTACCGTTGTTCACTACGGTCACTTCAAAGCCGGCTTCGGTAAGCAGCGTAGAAGCGATTTCCTGGTTAAGCGGGTTGTCTTCTGCCAGTAAGATGGGTGCTCCCTTGAAGTCGTATCCGTTGACAGTTTTATTCTTGGCAGTTCCGGCCGGTCTGGTCAATACATCGCGCAGTTCCGACATGAATAGCGGCTTAGAACAGAACGCGGTTACGCCTGCCTTAAGCGCTTCTTCTTCAATTTCGCTCCAGTCATATGCGGTAAGGATAATAATCTGTTTTCCTTCTCCGATAATCTTGCGGATTCGGCGTACGGTTTCAATGCCGTTCATGTCTGGCATCTGCCAGTCAATAATGAACGTGTGGAAGTCTTCTCCCTGATCCACTGCGTCTTGGGTTCTAAGGACAGCTTCTCTTCCGGATATTGTCCATTCCGGGCGCATGCCGATAGTTCTCAACATCTTGCTTACACTTAGGCAGGTGTTGGAATCGTCATCGACAATCAGGGCTCTCAAGCCCATAAGCTGAGATACGGAAACGTTTCTTGTGGGACCCTTACACAGTTTAAATTCCAGGGAGACGATAAATTCTGTGCCTTTACCTTCTGCAGAAACGATTTCGATGTTTCCGTTCATCATATTGACGATGTTCTTGGTAATGGCCATACCCAGGCCAGTTCCCTGGATGCCGGAAACAGTGGAGGATTCTTCTCTGGAGAATGCATCAAAAATATGCTTCTGGAATTCTTCGCTAATACCGATACCGTTGTCCTTGACGCTGAACTCGTATCGGGCGTAATCCTTAGTGGTGCAAGGCTTTTCAAGAACCCTCAGGCTAATTGTGCCTCCGTTATGGGTGAACTTGATTGCATTGCTCAGAAGGTTTAACAAGACCTGGTTTAGACGGAGTTTGTCTACAATGACGTCTTCGTTGACTACGTCCATGGCGTCGATAAACAGCTCCTGCTGTTTGCGGAGGATGTTTGCCTGTACGATAGTCTTGATGTCGTGGAGCAGGTCAGGCAGATGACATTCGCGTTCTTCCAACTTGACCTTCCCGCTTTCGATGCGGCGCATGTCAAGAACGTCGTTAATCAGGGACAGGAGATGTTCACTGGAGGTGGTAATCTTTCCGAGGTAGTCAGAAAGTTTTTCCTTGTCGTCCATGTGAGTGGCGGCGAGTGTCGTGAAACCGATAATGGCATTCATGGGGGTGCGGATATCGTGGCTCATGTTGTTCAGGAAGAACGTCTTGGCCTTGTTTGCCTGTTCCGCCTGTTCAAGAGCTTCCTGCAGGTTCTGTTCCGTCTTTTTCTGACGGTTGATTTCCTGTGAAATGTAGAGTACGTGCGTCGGCTCGCCCTTTTCGTTGCGACGGGCTACAATGATGCTGACTCCGCACCAACCTTGAATTTTACCGACGTACTCTTCATAAATGGAATCTGAATTTGCCAGTTTGTTTTTCCAGCTGGCGATATTGTTGAATTCTCGTATAATAGGCTTGAACTTGTCCTGAATCATGTTCTCAGCCATCAGGTTCAATGCCTGCTGGGCGTCATTTCTTAAATGTCCGACGGCTTTTTCAATGGATTCGAATGTATGTAGAATGGTGAAGGTATTTTGGGGAATGTTGACCAGGAATACACTATGGTACAAGTCGCTAATGGAGTTAATCACGTCCAACTGCATACTGAGTCGTTCGTTTTGTTCCTTTTCCCTGGCGGTTTCCCTCTTGATTCGTCTGTAGCGGCTGATGATGAATGCGGATATCAATACGAAAAATGCGGCAAGCAGCGAGAAGAAGAGCGCTGCATGGTCGGAAATTGTTTCTACTAGACTCGGCTGATACAGTTTTTCTGCGTACTGATAGGCCAGGTTTAACGTATATTCTGCGCCTGTCAATGCAATTCCTCGATTCAATATCTTCAGGAAAGGTTCGTTTCCGTTGGCAACGCCGAAATACTTGTCGTCGGGGATGTTTAGCAACTTAACCGACAGGTTAGAATATTGGCGGTTCTTTAGTAGGTGGATGGATCGGAGATTTCCTAGAATTGTTGCATTGACCTGGCCTTTCTGTACGGCGTCAAGGCACTCCTGGATTGAATTGTAATAAACGATTTTTGCATTGGGGAAGTTGTCCTGGATGATGTAATCCAGGACCCTGTTGTTCTTGTTGACTGCAAAACTGGAAACCGTATTCTTGTTGAAGACGTTCTTGTAGACTAGGTTCAATTCGGATCGTATGACTGGGGCTGATTCTCGGATTCCCGCCTGTTCTGCCCTATATAGACTGCCTCCTGCAGGGAAGGCTACGTCCTGTTCGCCCTTGACAAGGGCGGAAATCATTTCATCGTAGGAATCGTATCCCTTATACTTGAGGAATAATTTTTTCGAAGTGATGTGACCTGCCATTTCAGGGAATATTTCGCTCACGATGCCTGAGGGCTTGTCGCTGCTTGCTACGATGCGGTCTGAGTGGCTTTGTTCCGCGTTTTTGTCGTTATCCCTGTCGTCGCTGTAGGGGAGCATGTTGCGGAGATAGCCGATCCTGATGGTGTCGTGGTTTGCGAGCCAAATCTTTTCTGGCAATGTCAATGTTTTTGAGGCGGCACCGGCGCGCATGTACTTGTCGTACAGTTTGGCCATGATAATCGGGTCGTCGGTCATTAACTGTCCGATGGCCCGGTTTAACTCACCAAATAGGTCGGGGCGTTTCTTGGTAACGCACAGATAAAAATTTGTATTTCCCATTCTCAAGAAAGTTTCTGTACCTTCCTGAACACTGGATCCTGCGTTTTCAACGATGGCGGCGTCAATGGAATTTGTGCTCAGGGCCTGGTCTCGGGAACTAATGTCATCGAATACGATAATGTTGGCTTTGACATGTCTGGATTGCAGAAGCGTAATGAGTGCCAGTTCCATAGCTCCGCGGAGTGTCCCGATTTTCTTGTCCTGGAGGGAGGTAGGATCCTCGTGAATAGACGTGTTGTTGGATTTCTTGATCAAATGGTAGATGTCGCGGCCCATGGGAGCTTGAGGGAAGAACATTTTGGCCTCTCGTTCCGGGGTGCGGGCGAGACCTGCAAACAGGTCTATTTCGCCGTCAATGAATTTCTGATAGAGTTCTTCATAGGGTCCGTAGACATACTCGTAACGCCAGCCAGAGTACTGGGCGACGCGTTGGTAATATTCGTAACCGAAGCCATACAGCGGAGATCCCTGTCCGCCTTCCTGAAAACTTTCGTTCTGATAGTATCCTACACGGACAGTCTTTGGCTTCTTGTCTCCACGATTGTGGACATTTTTAGGCCCAGGTTGGGCGTTTGCTGTGTAGGCGAAAGCCAGAATAATTGCGAAAAAATATGAGAAAAATCTTTTCATAGGGCACTCTAGAGTCTATTCAATCATAAATGATAGTTTTTTGTAAGAAAAAATGAAAAATGTTAAACGATTTTATCATTCCATATCGGGGTATTTTTTAAAGGGATGTTGACAGAATGTCAATAAAAATATCTTACAAAAGTGTAACTGTGGACAATTTTAGTATATATTTGTCTACAGTTTTAAGATAGGTGTGGTGTGTATGCGTAATATTTCAAAGGCATTACTTATTGGGTCTGCTCTTTTGAGCATGAATAGTTTGGTTTTCGCTGCTCCCAAGCAGATGGAAAATTTGACTCGCGGTCTTGTTGCTGCGAATGTGGGTAAGGGTATGCTGGTAAGCTGGCGCTTACTAGGCTCTGATGATCCGCAAACGGAGTTTAATCTTTATAGGGATGGTACAAAGATTGCGTCCATCAAGGGAACCGATGGCACAAACTATCTGGATGCAGAAGGTAAGACTTCTTCCGGATATCAGGTGACTGCTGTCTTGAATGGTAAGGAAAGTGCCAAATCTGGATTATCTGTAGTTTTGGGCCAGACCGTTTCTAATAGCGGAAAGTCTTTCCCCTACAAGACCATTAAACTTGAAGTTCCCGCAAAGCAGACCATGCCTGATGGTGAAATCTGCACATATACTCCTAACGACATGAGCGCTGCTGACCTGGATGGTGACGGCGAACTTGAATTGATTTTGAAGTGGGATCCGTCCAATGCCCACGATAACTCCCAGGGTGGTTACACAGGCACCGTATTCATTGATGCCTATAAGTTGGATGGAACCCGTTTGTGGCGTATCGACATGGGTAAGAATATCCGTGCTGGCGCCCATTATACCCAGTTCCAGGTCTATGACTACGATGGTGACGGCAAGGCCGAAATGATCGTGAAGACTGCCGACGGAACCATTGACGGTACGGGCAAGGCCATTGGCGACAAGTCCAAGGATTACCGTAATTCCGGTGGAACTGTTCTTGATGGCCCCGAATACCTGACAGTCTTCCGTGGTGTAGATGGAGCCGCCATCACTACCATTGATTTTGTTCCCAGCCGTAATATCAACCAGCACGTAAAGGGCGTGGATAAGAAGGGCTACTGGGGCGATAACTACGGTAACCGTTGCGAACGCTATATTGCCGCAACTGCCTACCTGGACGGCGTTCATCCCAGTGCGATCTTTATTCGTGGATACTATAGTTCCTCCTACATTGTTGCCTACGATTTTGACGGCAAGACTTTGAAACAGCGCTGGTATCACAAGTCTGAAGATCCTGGCCAGGGTTTCTATGCCCAGGGCAACCACAATATTGTTACCGGCGATATCGATGGCGATGGCTATGATGAAATCGTTTTCGGCGGTGCCGCTTTGAATCACGACGGTACTCTCCGCTATTCCACTCAGTTGGGCCATGGGGATGCAGGTCATTTGTCTGACTTGGATCCGGATCTTCCTGGCCTTGAATTCTTTGACGTTCACGAACATACTGATGCTAAGTACACCGACGAAGTCCGTGCTCCTGATGGCACTATCATTTGGGGTACTCCGCAGCCGGGTAAGGATAATGGTCGCGGCATGGCTGCCGACATTGATTCTACGCATCGCGGTTTCGAAGTGTGGTCCAGCTATAGTGGCGGCATGCATGATATCAAGGGCAAGTCCATGGGCTCTCCTGCGGTTTCCACTAACTTCCGTATTTACTTTGATGGTGACTTGCAGGACGAACTTCTTGATGGCGCTTATGTAACGAAGTTTAACATCACTAAGAGAGAATCTGAAACTTATTTCGATGGCTCGAAGGCTCTTGGCGCAACAGGCTGTAACGGCACCAAGAACACTCCCAGTCTGGTGGCAGACCTCTTTGGTGACTGGCGCGAAGAGCTGGTGGTTCGTAATTCCGAAGACCCGTCCGTTCTCTACATCATCGGCACTCCGGTGACCTCACCTTATCGTGTGTACACCTTGATGCATGATCCGGTTTATCGTACAGCTATTGCTTGGCAGAATACTGCCTACAATCAGCCGCCTCACCTGGGTTATTACCTGCCGGATGCTGTCAAGAAATTAACTGCTCCTGAAATTCAGATTGTGGGCGAACCCATTGTTTCTGTTCCTGATGAAACCGATGAATATCCGGTTATTAAGGATGGAACGTCTGCGCTGGAAATCTGCAAACCTGTAGATGGTGTTGGCTTTGAATGTCAGACGGATAATGCAGGCTTTGAACAGGATGGCTTCTACAATTTTGATAACAGCATTGGCAGTTATGGCGTGTGGGAAATCTACTCTCCCCAGGATGTAAAGACTACCTTGACCATTCGATTTGCCAATGGTGGAAATTCCAATCGTAACATGACTCTTACTGTAAATGGCAAGTCTGCAGGTACCGTGGAATTTGTTCCCGGTGGTTGGACAACCTACACGGAAGTAACTGTAAATGTAGCGCTCAAGGCCGGTAAGAATACCCTGAAATTGTCTTCTACCACTTCTGATGGTGGTCCCAATGTGGATACCTTTACCTTTGGTATGGATGGCATTGAACTCTATAATAACCAGAAAGTTCCTGAGCCGACGGATCCTGAAAATCCGGGTACTGTTCTTGCTCCCGTTCCCTTTGCTGCTGGCGTGAATGCCTATAATCCCAATACAGGTATCTTGCGCACCAATCTTTCTGGTTATGCAGAAGTTCGCATTTACGATATGCGCGGCCAGATTGTGGGTAGCATGGATGCTAAGGTTCCTGCAGGTCAGTCTGTGCTGAATATCGATCGAGATTTGCTGCCTAAGGGCAATTACGTTGTGAAGGTTATGTTGAACGGCAAGACTATTGCTAAGTCCAGTTTCTCCTTGAAGTAGTAGTGTTATGGGTATGAAGTTCTTTTCTGGTAAGTTTTGGCAGGGCGCCGTCGTGGCTTCTATGTTAGCGGCTCCTGCCGCTTTGGCTCAGGTTGTTATCTATATGTGTGGAGACTCCACCATGCAGGACTGGGCTAGTGGTTACTGCCCCAAGCAGGGCCAGGGGCAGGATTTCCATTATTGGTTTGATTCTGGCTTGGCTACCGTGGTTAATCGCGGTCAGGGCGGTATGGCGGCCGATGGCTATTACGAACTTTTCTGGAAGAGCGATTGTACTCAGGGCAACTGCATTGTGAGCAAGCTGAAGGCTGGCGACTATGCGGTAATTCAGTTCGGTATCAATGATGTGAGCAAGAGTGACGAAGCTAAGTTTACCGTAGCTATGGCCACCATGGCAAAGGAAGCTCGTGCAAAGGGGGCTTATCCCATTATCATGAGCCCTATTCGTCGACTCTATTACGATTCTCCGACGCAGATCCATAACAGCTACCGCGGTTATCCTGCTCGTGCCAAGGCCATTGCCGATAGCCTTGATATTCCATTTATCGACATGAGTGAACTGGTGGCAAACTACATGATTTCTGTGGGTGAATATTACGCCCAGCAGTTTATCTTCAACTACGCCACTTCTGCTGAATACAGCAATTTGAAGTCTGACCAGACTGATGCCGTTCATCTGCAGATGAATGGAGCCAATGCCTTTGGCCGTATTATTACCGAACAGATGCGTGCTCATTCCGACCCTGTGGTAAAGAAGTTGGGCAATTACATGGCTCCTATGTACCAGGTGGACGTGAAGGTTTCTCCGGAAGGTGCTGCTGAAGCAACATCTATTGGTGCCTATTATCCCGAAGGTATGACTGTCATGTTGAAGACCGTTCCCAAGAGCGGCAAGAAATTCCTGGGCTGGTATGATGGTAATGGAAATAAGGTTAGCGGTAATGCCATTTCTACCGTTAAATCTCAGTACATCTATACTTTCAAGATGGGCAATAAGTCTACCCAGTATACAGCTGTTTATGAAGGTGGTTCTGCCGTAAAGTATGAGGGTGACGGAAAGGCTTTGACTAGCTTCCCCACAACAACTCCTACGAGTCTTGATGATGTGACTTTTGAACCGTTCACTCCCATTGGCGGAAGCGATACTAATGGAGTGGCTGTAAATAAGGACATCAAGAAATATTTTGATGCCTTTAAGCCGGATACAGGTGTTGGTTTCTCTGAAGACAACTGGGCCCATACGGGTGAAGGCTTCTTTAACTTTGCCAACGAGAAGAATTCCTTTGGCACCTATAGAATGCGTTTCCCGGGGGCAGGCTATGTGACTCTTGCCGTGCGTTATGCTAATGGCGGAACTTCTGACCGTATGTTTAACGCTTATCTGGATCATGACTACTACCTGAATGCTCCTCCAACTGGTGGCTGGGACAAGTGGGATACCGCATATGTTGTTATGGATGCACCCCTTGGTGAAGCCGATTTGAAGTTTATCAGCTTGACATCTGATGGTGCTCCCAATATTGACGCCTTCGGTTTCAGCATTGATGATGTTTGTCGAGTTTCTGATACAGCATGTGTTGCAGAAGTCATTGCCAAGGAACAGGCTGAAAAGGATTCCATTGCCGCTGCAGATTCCCTGAAGAACGATTCCTCTATTGGATTTGTGAATGCCTCCCTGAATCTTCCGCAGATGGGCGAAGCCTCGGTTAGCGTTTTCGATATGCATGGTAAGCTTGTTGCCAAGAAGCAGATGGTTGTGGGCAACAAAATTTCTTCTGCTGAATTTGACGGAATGGTAAAAACTTCTGGCCTTTACCATGTGGTTATCCGCAAGGGTTCCCAGCTTATTCATCAGACTATGGCAAAGACAAAGTAGGGGTGGCAAAATGAATAAACTTTTGAAGTATTTTTCCGCTGCTGCTCTTTTTACAAGTGTTGCCGTTAGCGATACGACTAGTTTTACCATTCACGTGATTGGAGACTCCACGGTTTGCGATTACAAGGAAAATGCTTATCCGCAGACCGGTTGGGGCCAGGTTCTGGCTCCCTTCTTTGATCAGTCCCGTGTAAAGGTGATTAACTACGCCATTGGTGGTCGTAGTTCCAAATCCTTTATTAACGATGGTCGTCTAAATTCAGTTTTGGCTGCGACACAACCAGGTGATTACATCTTTGTTCAGATGGGAACCAATGATCGTGACTACTCCAAGGCGGATCGCTACGTTCCCATTGATTCCAGTGCTTATTGGTTCCAGAAATATGTTGACGGGGCTAAAAGCAAGGGTGCTCACATTGTTCTCATGAGCCCCCTGATGCTGAATACTTACCCTCGTAACGTATTCGATAATAATCTTACGGATGCTGCCCACAAGAATAAGGAATATCCTGTAAAGGATAAGATTAAGGAAGTCGCCCAGAAGAATGGTGTTCCCTTTGTTGACCTTACCACAAAGACTTATAATCTGTATACGCAGCTAAGCTCCGCCTACATTTCCCGTTACGTTTTCAAGATGTTCCTGCCAGGAGAATACCCCAATTATCCCAATGGCGTTACCAATGACGGTACCACCCATTTCCAGGAATCCGGTTCTGTAGTTCATGCGCAGCTTATCATGGATGGCCTTCGTGAAAACTTGAATAGTTCTTCTGTAAATGCTTCTGAAAAGGCCGCCTTGACTACTTTGGTGGGCGCAATTGCTCCGACCTACAAGTTGACCGTAAAGGCCAATGTTTCAGGCAGTGGCCTTATTACCCATAACCAGAATTTGCCTGGTGGCGCCGCCTTGAATCTTCATGTTTCTCCGGGAAGTTTCGGCAAGAAATTCCAGTACTGGGCTGATGATGATTGCAATAAGGTAACTGCTGATTCCAACTATTACAAGGTCAAAATGCCCTACCGCGATATCACCTTTACCGCGATGTTCGAAGGTGGTGCAAACTGCGTCACGACGGCTCACGGCGAAGAAAATATTCCTGTGCCGGGATCCAGTGCTAGCGAGGGGCCGAGCGTTTCTTCTAGTAGTGAAATAATCAAGTTTGAAATTCTTGAAGGCTCAAAAGAATGGCCTAGCGTAAGCGACTTGTCTTATCCCAACGTAGGGGAGGATGTTCAGGGTTGGACTGAAGCAAACCATGTAGGCTTTAGTGGAAAGGGCTTCTTCAACTTTGACAATGCTACGGGCCGTTACGCTACCTACAAGATGACTTCTTATCAGTCTGCCTCCAATGCAAGAATGTTTATTCGTTACTGCAATGGTAAAACCACTACAAGTAAGATGAGTGTTCAGGTGGATGCTAAAACGTACGAAGTGGAATTTCCGCCTAGTGCAAACTGGGATACCTGGGATACGGTCTATGTAGATGACGTGTGGCTGGATGCTTGCGATTTCGATCTGAAGTTTACGTCTTTAACTTCTGACGGCGGCCCCAATATTGATATGGTTGGCTTTGACATCAAGGACGTTTACCGTATTGGTGCAGAACCTGCTCCTGAAAGCTCCAGTAGTTCCGATCAGTCCAGCAGTTCTGTCTGTGCCGAAGGCGATGAAGATTGCAATGTATCCATTCGTCGAACTGTCCGCCAGAATGTTCAGATAAATGGCCGCACCGAACAGGTGAATCTGCTTGGTCGTACTGTCAGATCCAAGGCTTCTCACGGCGTATACCTTAACAAGAAAGCTAAGTAATTCTTAGTTGTGATTTGGAACAACCGTAGTGCTTGTTGCGCTACGGTTATTCTAAACTGTAGACGTTTTTAATGTTTAAACTGTAGACTTCGATCGTCATTTTTGTATATTGTAAATTATGGTGAATCTTTTTGAATACTTGAACTATCGCGATTTCCTGAAGGATGCCTACGAAGAACGGCACGCGGCTGAATGGCGTTTCAGCCACCGTTTTATCGCAGAAAAGGCCGGAATCGATGGCTCCATGTTCAATAAGATTCTTCAGGGCAAACGCAACTTGACTCCGCGTCTGGTTCAAGTTTTTGCAGACCTGTTCTGCAATGACGGTCGCGAAAAACAGTATTTCGCGGACATGGTCTCTTTCAATCAGGCCAAAAACCATTCCGAAAGTCGCCAGTACCTCGAAAAGTTGGTGGCCACCAAGGAATGCAAAGTCGAAAATGTGGCCCGCGACCAGTTTGAATATTTTGATCACTGGTATCATGCGGTTATTCGCGAATTGATTACCTTCTACCCTTATGTGGGGGATGATGCGGCCTTGGGCCTCATGGTCCGTCCGCCGATTTCCGCTAGTCAGGTGAAATCCTCTGTGGCCTTGCTGGAACGTCTTTCCATGATCCGCAAGAATCCGGAAACTGGTTTTTATGAACAGACCCAGGGCTTGATTTCTAGCGGAAGCGAATCCTATAGCACGGCGGTTAATTCTTACATCCAGCAGAATCTGGATGTGGCTACATCGGCTATTGACCGCTTTGAACGAGAGGAACGAAACCTCTCTACTTTGGCATTTGGTTGCGATGAAGATACCTATAAGGAATTGGTTGAAATGGTTCGCCGTTTCCGTCGCGAAGTTCTGGCCAAGGTGAATCAATGCCAGAAACCCAATCGAGTTTTCCAGTTGGGGATGCAGTTGTTCCCTTTAAGCGATCCTTATCCACCTCCCGTAAGGCGTGGACGTAAGCGTCGTATTATCGGTGAAGAAATCCGCAACGAAGTTAACGACGAAGTTGCAGGCGAACAGATGGAGGCTTCCAATGATTAAAAAGCCCTTCTGGTTGATTTTGGGTGGAGCTCTCGCTGCATTGACAACATCCTGTTCCAATGACAAGGGTGAAGTTGCCGGTGGTACCGAAGCTGAATCTACAATTGCCTTGCAGATCCAATTGGCGGATGGTGCGCCAGCTGCCAAGTCCCGTATTCGCGTGTTGCCGGTAGGATATTTGTCTGACGGCTTGTCTCAGGAAGAATGGTCTGATACGGATGACCGCGGTTATGTAAAGCTAACTGTGGATCCTGGTGAATACTCTGTAGAAATCCGTGGAGAAAGTGATTCCTCTGCATTAGGTGCCGTATTTACCAAGTCCGTAGAGCTGCAGGAAGTGTCTGCTGTTGATTCCATTGCACTTGGCGCACTCACTACCATCGAGGGCTTTGTTGCACCTGGGCAAGGTCCTTCTGTCATTAGAATTCCTGGCTTGGAACGTTTTGTAGTTCCCGATAGCGCTGGACATTTTGTAATTGATTCCCTTCCTGCCGGAAATTTTGAAGTTCTTATCGAGAGCCGAAGCAACCGCGGTACAATCAAGTTGAGCGCATCTGCCGGTGAAACCGTGCCCGAAATAAACCTGGGTGCTCCCCGTGGTTTTGCTGTGGAAGATTTCGAAAGCTTTAGCGGAATTTCTGCCACGGGAGCTATTCTTGGTGATGGCTGGTGGTTTACCATGGATGCCGATGGCCAGAACTTGATGCCCCTCTGGGATGAATCCCTGACGCAGACATTCTCTGGTAATGATGGCTGTGCGTCGGGTGGTTGCGCCCGAATTTTTGGAGACGGTAAATCCTCTCGTTCTTCGACGCACTTGGGTTTCTTGCTGGGCGGATATCGAACTGATTACGAATTGCCTGGCTTTGATTCCCTGATGTTCAGTGCCCGTGGCCATGGAACCTTGCATGTGGCTCTTTCGGCTTATGATAGCTCTGCCAGGAGCATAGAGTTTGACGTGGATCTGTCAAAGGTTTGGCAAGGATTCGCTCTTCCTGTGGGGTCGAAGAAAGTTGCTGTAAACCGAATTGACTTTAGTGTGAATGCTGGGGATTCAGTCTTCCTGGATGATGTGTTCCTGGGCGGCGTTTCTGAAGAATCCCTGAAAAAGATTTCAATGGGCGTAGGCGAGGATCGCTCAACTTATCCTGCAGACTGGAAGGATCACGCGGCCTTATTGAGGGAAGTTGTCGGCTATGCATCGGGTGTTCGTGGCGGTGAAGGCTACATCGACAGCCTGGCTGCAGATTCTATCCAGGGTGAAATTTGCCTTGTTACGACAACAGAGGATTACATCATTGTAGAAGATACCACCAATGTGGACTCTACCGGAAAGGCGGCCACTACCGCCGTAATCGCTCCCGGTTCCTTGCGGGATTGCGCCTATCGTGATGGACCGACCTGGATTCTTTTCGAGAAAAGCGGAACTTATAATTTGACGGCGGCTCTTCGAATTAAGTCCAACAAGACTTTTGATGGTCGCGGTCGAGATATCCGCATTTCTGGTATGGGAATTATGACGGAGGAATCGTCTAACCTGATTTTTGAAAATCTGACGTTCTCTGCTCCGTCGACAGTTGTTTCCGATACAGCAAATCGCAGGGCCATTTCTCTTCACAATAACACCCATCATGTGTGGATTGACCATTGCTCCTTTGAAGAATATCCCATTGTCGAAGTCGATGTGAAACGCGGTTCCCATGACGTAACTATTTCATGGTCTCGTTTTGAAAATGCAGAAACGGGTGTCCTTTTTGGCCTGACTCCGGATTTGATCGATGAATCAACTCAGACTTTGACGTTGCATCACAATTTCTTTGATAATATGAGCTGGTCTGGCGCTTTTGCAAGACGCGGTCGCCTGCATGCATTCAATAACTTCTTTAAGAACCTGGATCGCTATGCCGTAGAATGCACGGACTCCGCCAGTTGCTATATTGAAGGCAACGTGTTCAACATGGATGATCCTGTGCTCGTTTACAGTTTCTTTGATGACGAAGGCGCTCCGATCGATACTTCAGTTGGCTTCCCCAAGATGGTCGGTAACTGGTATACGGTTGGCGGTGATCCTCTGAAAGTCTCAGTTTCATCCCTGGAATACAAACCGGACTATGGTTATTTGGCAGAGCCTGCCGATGCAGACCTTGCCTGGACCCTCAAGGATAAAACTGGACCTCGTTAAATGAAACAAAAACTTCCTGCAATTCTGTTCCTGATATCAACCGGCTTTTCTGTGGTTGTCTACCTGAAGGTGGCTGAACTTTCCGGACATGAACTTCTTGGTGTGGTGGCGGCCATGGGCTTTTATATGGCCGTTTTTGCCGTGCTGTGTGTCCTGTTCAATACTAAGGAAAAATCTGGAGAAGAAAAGTCAACCTGGCAGGAACTGAAGGAACTGCAGGAAGCGACCCGCAAGGCCTCGGAAGAGGAATTCTCCAGAAAGTCCGCCGAAAAGAACAACGAAAACGTCAAGGACGAAAATTCCTGAATTCAATGGTTGGCATGGTTCTTGCATTAACAGGAACATGTTGTTTTTGACTATTGGAATTTTCCATTATCTGTCTGTCTTTCAAGGTTAGACGTTTTTCTATTACATTCCCTGTATAGTACGTCTTTTTTTAGAGGTCTCGTATGTCCAAACTTTCCGAATCCTTGTCTCTGGTAAAAAAAGTCCTGTCTGAAGTTCGCATGTATAATCAGGCATCGGCTGTATTGAATTTTGATATGCAGACTATTTGCCCCAAGGAGGGGATGAATGCTCAAGGCGAGGTGGATGCCTTCTTGAGTAATAAGGCCTTTGTCCTTCAGAAGGATGCCGCCTATATCGAGGCTTGTCTGTACATCTATGATCATCGGGATGAACTGACTGACGAATTTGACCGCTGCCTGGCCGAAAGTCTTCATCGTGATTATGCCCGCGAAAAAAACGTGACTCCCGAAATGCAGCACGAACGTTCCCTGACGTACAACAAGGCTTATGTTAATTGGCTTGAGGCGAAAAAGTCGAAGGATTTTGGCATTTTTGCTCCAAGTCTTGCCGAGGTGCAGAAGATTCAGGTTCGTGAAGCGAACCTCAATGAAGAACGTAAGGAAACGCCCTACGATACTCTGTTCGACGGTTATGAACAGGGCTTGTCTTCTCGAGACCTGGATGATTGTTTTAACGAATGCAAGGCTCGCCTGGTGCCGCTGCTTAAGCGCGTCATGAACAGCAAGAAAAAGATCCGCACGGATTTCTTGAGCCGCCCTGTAAAGGATGAGGCCCAGAAAACTTGTACTCAGTATCTGCTGGAAACCATGGGCTTCGATTTTAACCGCGGAGCCTTTGCCACTACGGAACATCCCTTTACTACGGAAATTGGCAAGAATGATATTCGCGTGACGACCCATTATTACCCGGATATGTTCTATTCCAACATCTTCAGTATTATTCATGAAGGTGGTCATGCGCTGTTTGAACAGAACCAGCCTAAGGAAAACTATAGCCACTTTATTGAATTCAATAAGACTATGGGAATGCATGAAAGTACCAGCAGATTTTATGAGAATCGCATTGGCCGCAGCCGTGAATTCATTTCGCTGATTTACCCCAAGTGCTGTGAACTTTTCCCCAATGTTTTTGAAGGCGTTTCTGAACAGGAATTCTATGAATCCATGAATACGGTAACGCCTAGCCTGATCCGTACTGAAGCGGATGAATTTACCTACACTTTCCACATCATTATCCGTTATGAAATCGAGAAGATGATTGTGAATGGTGGTGCCGACGTGGATGTTGCCGCCTTGCCGAAATTGTGGAATGACAAGTATGCCGAATATCTGGGAATCCGTCCGGCTCATGATGCGGAGGGTATTCTTCAGGATGTTCACTGGACCAGCGGATTTGGCTATTTCCCCACGTACGCCTTGGGCAATATGTATAATGCCATGTACTATAACACCATGAATAAGCAGTTCGATATAAAGTCTGCTGTCCTTGCCGGCGATTTCAAAAAAATCAACGGGTGGATGACCGAAAACGTGTGGGCACGCGCCGATAGGGAGTCGCCAAAGACCTGGATTAAGAACATTACGGGCCGTGATTTTACTCCCACGGATTTCCTGGACTATCTGGAAAGCAAATACAGCGAGATTTATGAACTGTAATTTTGGTACAATTTGTATCAAATGCGTTTTTGAAATGTGATGTGTATCAAAAAATACTCAAACAGCTAGTACAGTTGTTTGAGTTTGCTTTTTGATAACCCGTGCGAAATTTTCTTTGTACGTTTATCTTTTTGTTAGGATGATTGGGATTCACCCTAGTGTATGAGGATGTTATGAAGAAGATTATCGCATTGGGTCTTATGACCGCAGGTCTTGCCACTATGGCATTTGGCGCAAATCGCGTCGGTCCCGTTTCTCAGTATGGTCAGCTTCAGGCTGGCAAGAACGCCGCAGGCAAGGGCCGTATTTACGGTAGCTGCCCGGCTTACAGCACCAGCGGCAACGAAGTCGCTGTTCAGGGTATGAGCCTTTTCTGGTCCATGACGAAAACTGCCGGTATTAATTTCTGGAACGGAGACGTCATCAAGGGCCTAGTGGATAAGCACAAGATCCAGCTGATTCGTGCTCCCATGGGTGTTGATGGCTCCTGGGAAGATGATGTTGGCAACTACTACACCAATGCCATGCACGAAACCGCCATGAATGCCGTTGTCCAGGCTGCTATCGATAACGATATCTACGTGCTTATCGACTATCATTCCCATTGCGCCGAAAAGAATACTGCAGGTGCAACTCAGTTCTTTGGCAAGATGGCTCAGAAGTGGGGCAAGTACGACAACGTAATCTTCGAAATTTATAACGAACCCAAGCATGGTGATTGCAACGAAGAAAATCCTTGGTACGATGCTGCAGAAGCAAAGAATTACTGGAAATCTAACATCTATCCCTATGCAAATGCCGTCATTTCTGAGATTCGTAAATATTCCGACAACCTGGTTGTTGTTGGTACGCCATATTACGATCAGTACGTAGATGCTGCGGCCGTTCAGCCTATTAACGACAAGAATGTTGCCTATACATTTCATTATTACGCAGGTGAAGAAGTCCAGAATTCCGAATGGACTCACAAGGTGGATGTACTTGGCAAGAATCCCGAAAATATGATGAACAAGGGTTACTCTGTGTTCGTTACGGAATGGGGTAACTCTGGTCCCAGTGGCGATGGCGGCTTTACTAAAAGCTACAGTACTACCTGGTACAATTGGATGAAGACCAACCAGCTCTCCGGTGCCAACTGGTCTGTGTCCAACAAGGCTGAAACGGCTTCCTACTTCACTACCGGTGTTTCTGCAAGTACTCCTTCTAGCCAGTGGAGCTATACCGAAAGCGGTAGCTGGACAAACGAGAACGTATTTGCTGCATTGCCGGCAACTTATAAGGCTTGCGACGGTTCTTCTGCTCCGTCTTCTGATAGCCAGCAGCAGAACGCCTCTTCTTCTAGCCAGCAGCAGATTGCCAGCTCCAGCAGCCAGCAGCAGATCGCAAGTTCTAGTGCTCAGCAGCAGGCTCAGTCAAGCAGCGCTCAACAGCAGGTCGCAAACTCCAGCGCCCAGCAGCAGATTACTTCCAGTGCTAGCCAGACTGTTACCGGCGGCGCAAATGTTTCCGGTAGCCTGAATCAGACTGTGGCTCAGGGCGGTACCTTTAACACCATTACCATTACTGGCGTGAGCAGCTTCAATCGCGATACTTACTCAGCTTACTTCCTCCAGGTCAAACAGGAAGGGGATAAGGTGACTATCAGTACCCAGGGTGGTGCAATCGATCAGTATTTGAATACGGGTGATTACTCGGATACCTTTACCGTTAACGGTGAAAAGCTGACCTTGAACGTGAAGGTCGTTGCCGCCGGTACAGAAATCGCTTCCAGTGATTCCCAGGCTCCGGCAAGCTCTGCTACAGCGGCCCTGGCTGCTGTCCAGAAGTCCTATATCACCGTGGCTGTGGCTGGCCGCATGCTGAACATCGCTGGCGTAACCTCCGCCGATGTGGATTTGTTTGACCTGCAAGGTCGTCCCATGGTCCGCCTGAAGAATGTGGTTGGTTCTGCTGACTTGTCCGCAGTTCCCAGTGGCAACTACATTGTCAGAGTCCGTTCCGGTGCGGTGAACATGACCCGAAAGGTGAACCTCCGATAATACGATTTGCTAAAATGGCGCCCGAAAGGGCGCTTTTTTGCTTTTAGGTGGTGTATTGAAAATCCCTAGGAACGTCTAATTTTTCGTAACTTGTTGAAAGTCAATGGATTACGAAAGCGATAGGCGAAATGAAGCAAAAAACGGCAAAAATCTTTAAAAAACGGCCTTAAAATACTATTTTTACGTCCGTAAACTCAAAGGAGCTACTAATGCTTAAATCTACTCTGCAGCAGACCGATCCGGCAATCTTCGACATCATCAAGGAAGAAGCCGAACGTCAGGAATATGGCATCGAACTGATCGCCTCCGAAAACTACACCTCCAAGGCCGTCATGGAAGCTATGGGTTCCGTGCTGACCAACAAGTACAGCGAAGGCTACGTTGGCAAGCGCTACTACGGTGGTAACGAAGTGATCGACAAGATGGAAGCCCTGGCAATCGAACGTTGCAAGCAGCTCTTTGGTTGTGACCACGCAAACATCCAGCCCCTTTCCGGTTCTCCTGCAAACGCCGCTGTCTACATGGGCGTTCTCAAGCCGGGTGACAAGGTTCTCGGCCTCAAGCTGGACCACGGTGGACACCTTTCTCACGGCCATCCGGTGAACTTCTCCGGTATGCTCTACAACTTCGTCCAGTACGAAGTGGATAAGGAAACTGGCCGCATCGACATGGACAAGGTCCGTGAAATCGCTCTTAAGGAAAAGCCCCGCATGATCCTCGCTGGCTTCTCCGCTTACAGCCGCAACCTTGACTGGATGAAGTTCAAGGAAATCGCCGACGAAGTTGGCGCTCTCACCATGGCTGACATTTCTCACGTTGCTGGCCTCATCGCTGGTAAGGCAATCGAATCTCCGGTTCCCTACTTCGATATCGTCACCACCACCACCCATAAGACTCTCCGCGGTCCCCGTTCTGCAATCATCATGTGCAAGGACAAGATGATCAAGAAGATCGTCAAGGGTGAAGAAAAGGAAGTCTCCCTGCCCAAGGCAATCGACGCAGGTCTGTTCCCGGGTATGCAGGGTGGTCCCCATGACCACATCAACGCTGGTAAGGCTGTTGCCTTCCTGGAAGCTCTCCAGCCGGAATTCCAGACCTATGCCCAGAACATCATCAAGAACGCAAAGGCTATGGCCGACGAACTGATGAAGCTCGGTTACAAGATCATTTCCGACGGTACCGACAACCACCTCATGGTTGTGGACATGACTTCCAAGGGTATCGGTGGTAAGGATGCCGAAATCGCAATGGAAAAGGTTGGCATCTCCTGCAGCCGTTCTACCATTCCGTTCGACACTCGCAAGCCCATGGATCCGTCCGGCGTACGTCTTGGCACCGCTGCCATCACTACCCGTGGCTTCGACGAAAACGATTCCCGCCTGGTAGCTCAGATCATCGACCGTTGCATCCAGAACAAGGACAACGAAGAAGGCCTGAAGGCTATCCGTCAGGAAATCATCGACCTCTGCAAGAAGCACCCGCTTTACGCATAAGCGCTTCGCGCTTTTGAAAAGACCTCAAGTCGTCTATGAGCGGCTTGGGGTCTTTTTTCTATATTCTGAACATGGACGCAATCAAGCTTGAAAACGTTTCCTTTCGCTATCCGAGGGCGGCTGTAGAGGCTCTTTCCCAGGTGAATCTTCAAATTCCCCAGGGGAGTTTCTTTGCGTTGCTGGGCCCCAATGGGGCGGGGAAGACGACCTTGTTGCGATTGCTTTGCGGTCGTTTCGCGTCTTATGAGGGAACCTTGAATATTGCGGAAGGATTCCGCGGGCCTAACGGCTTTCTTGACCCCAAGTCCTATGGAATTCTCCTTGAAAATCCTGGCGTCTACCCGAAGCTTTCCGTTGAAGAATATGTGAAGTATTTTGCGGGCATGTACGGCTGTGGCGAATGCGGTACCCGTTTGCAATCCCTTGCCAGGGACTTGGAGTTGCCTGCCTTGTCGACGAAACTTTCCGCTCTTTCCTTGGGGAACCGTCAGAAGGTTCAAATCCTGCGAGCCCTGATTCATAATCCAAAGTTATTGATTCTTGATGAACCTGTAGCTAATCTGGACCCAATGTCCCGCGAAACGGTTTGGCGCCTTATTGCGGATTGGCGTAAACGGGATGGTGGCACCGCCATTGTGTGTTCCCATATCCTTGCCGAAATGGATCAGGAAGCTACAGATTATGCCATTGTGAACCATGGCAAGATTCTGAAGGCGGGGGCAGTTCCTTCTAATGCGCACTCTCCTTTGCAAAAGGGCAAAAATTTTGACTTGTCCTTTGAACAGGATGTTTCCCAGGAGCTGATTCAGCGTGCTTTAGAAAGCGCTGGCCTTCCTTCGGTTTCTATAAGGTATGCGGGATCCTCTCTTGCGGATATCTATAAAGAGAACGTCTAATCCCGATATAAGTTTTGACTTTAGAACGTGTGGGATAGGTCGAAGGCGAATCTGCTCCAGGCGAATCCTTCTGCACTCCAATCGGTCAAATTTTTCTTGAAGGCGTAATCAAGTCGGAAAGTCAGGAATTGCCAACTATAGCGAATTCCGAGGCCAAGGCTTTCATTTCGGGCTGATGTGTAGATGTCGTCTTCATCGTCGGTTACTTTAGCCCAGTCGTAGAATTGTACGAGTTGCCAGTGTCTCCATCCTTTCCAGGGGAACATCCAGCGGATTTCTTCGTTGAATCTGAAGTAGGTGGGGGTAAGGCCCGTGTTGATGATTGTGTCTGCCTTGATGGAAGATTCTTGCCCTGTGTAGATGATAGAATCTCGGCTGGCGAAAATATGTCTGAATTTATAACCGCGAACGGATCGGGAACCGCCCTGGTAGAAAATGCGTGCGTCTTCTTCCAGGGCCTTTGCGAAGAAGCTGCCCGTACTTCCACTAATTGCTCCGAAAAATGTCCAGAATAGGGGGAGGTAGGCGTTTGCTGTTATTTCGCCGTAGGTGTAGGGATTGCCTCTCATGTTGAATGATTTCAGATCGCCGTCCCAGTTCGTTCCTGCGCCGAATGTGGGGGCAAGGCGGATTCCCTTGGTGGGGTTGAAATAGTCGTTGGTAAAGTCAAATGTAAGGGCAATTTCACCCTTTAGCTTAAGCAACTTATCTTTATTTTGTGTTTCTAGCAAAGAGTCCTGTGAACTTGAGAGGCTTGCTGTATCGCTGATGTCTGCGGCGCCTGAATTCTCCTTGCTTACGACAAGTACGGTATCCTTGGCTTTGGAAACGTATCGGGTATCGATCGTGCCGCGGAATCTAATATGGTTGGTAATGCCGAAGGTAATGTCTCCTCGGTTGATGATTTCGTAGCGTTCTTCGTATCGGTCATCGTAGGCGGGCTGCGTGATTTTTTCGTGGTTTAATGTCAGTCGGTTGTCGAAACGGATTGCTGTGGGAATAAAGCTTACGGATGTTCCGAAAAGTAGCGGGTTTGCGTAACCGATGGAGGCTTCCTGCTTGTGTTGTGCAATTTGAACACTTGATGAAAATTCGTGGAAGTGACCGAAGAAGTTTTTGTGACGAGCGTAGGCCAAGGCTCCGAATCCGTAGATTTCTTCATAGAAGAATCCGTAACGAGTTTCGCCGGGTACACGCTCCGTTACGTTTAGATATACGTCAGACAGACCGTCTTCGCGGAGGGTGTCGCTCATTTTTACCTGAGTGAACAACTGGGTCGAGAACAGTTTCGACTTGAATGAATTGTACTGGTTTCCGTCAATCAGTTCGCCTTGTTCGATTTTCCATAGGCTTGAAAGCCAGGCGGTATCCGTAAGTCCTGCTTCCGTTGGCCCCTGCAGTTTTTTGTCGGCGGAACGGAAGCTGGTGCTGATCATGTTTCCCATCAGGACTTTGGCACCTGGGGTAATTGTAATCTCGACAAATATCTTCTTGTGTAGGGAATCCAACATTTCAATGGAAGAAAGATAGGCGTGAAGATAGCCTTCCTTGCGGTATACGCGCTGGATTTCCTGCAGGTCTTCTGAGATGTCTTCCTGGTTGTAATAGTTTTCCTTTGAAATGTTCAATTTGCTTTCGTCAATTTCCAATTTTGCTTCTTCGGGAACGATGATTTTTGCACCGCTAAATTTGTAACGTTCGCCGTCTCGGATGTGGATGAAATAACCTCTCTGGACAATACCTTCCGAGGTTGTGTCCTTGCGGATGTTGAGTGCCATGTCAAGGCTGTAGTAACCTCTAGAGTAATAGAGAGCCTTGATGTTCTCTATAGAAAGTCTCATGAGGAAGTCTTGCTTTGTGGTGTCCATCTGGCCGAACTCTTCGGGAACGTCGAGCTGTTCTTCTAACTGGTAATTAGAGAACGCCTTGTTTCCGGAGATTTGTACAAACCAGGGATGCTTTACATCGTCTGCTGCCCATGAAAACGCAATCATTGCCAAGAGGAGGATTAGAAATTTATTCATTTGGATGTGTCCTCCCTGGAATCCTGATTTTGGGTATGCTGGCTACCTATGCTTTCACAACGGCCGATTCCTAGCAAGCAGGGGTTCCAATAACGGTAGACATAGTTGATGCCGATATTCTTTTCAAGTCGGTCGTCGTCGCGTTCTGTACCGGAGTTGGTCAGGTATTGCTTTCTGGTTAATAGGGCGTTAAGTGATAATGCCGGTGCAATGTGGTTCTTGTGGGAGTATTCAGCTTCCTGGAATACAGGAAGTGTGTAGTTAGCTCCGAACTGAACGGATTGTTCGTAGGTGGGGTTTACGCTCTGGTCCTTGGTATAGCCGAATACCAGACTCAAATTTTTTACCCAGCGGTCTAATGAAACCGGAATCTTGAAGTAGCTGGAATCCTTGTCGCTGGTGGTGGTGTTTTCAAACAGCATCACCTTCATGTCAATGTCGCCAATGTAGTCGCCGCCAAGAGTCTTGTTTGCCGTTGTTGAAATAACCTTGCCGATTGCCTTGCCTGCGATTCGGTTCCAGTCTGCGGATTCGCCGCCTTTGTCTGCAATACAGCCTAGGAGAACGTTGTAGTAAATTACCGCAGGGGATGATTCGATACCGCAATTCGAAGATGGCATGGGCTGGGGATTGGTAATTGTTCCCTGAATGTCCAAATTGATAGGACAGGTTTCGTTAACGCTTTCTGAATTTTCGTTACAATAGGGAAGATCCTGGCTACTGGTTACGTCGATAACGCCCTTTTGCCAGGGCACATCGTTCCAAGAAATTTGGAAGGAGTTCAAGTTGAATTCGTAGACTTCGTGGATGCCGATAAATCCGTTGTTCGTATTTGCAATGTCACCTCTGAGCAAGGGCCTTGTGGTATTGCCCAAGACCCAGATGTCCAAAGTAACGGGGAAGGTAGCGAACGGTGTCACGATACCAACAGAATCCCTTTGGGAATCGCTAATATGAAGTGAAAGATTGATTGGGCTTGCCGTAGAGAGCTTTTCTTCTTGAACTTCTTTTTTCTTTAACTTGGCGACGCCGTTGTTGAACATGGCGATGTATTTGTCAATGGCCGAAGGTGTAACTTCGATATCAAGATCGCGATAATAAACGAGTTTGTCTATAAGGATGTTTCCTGCGATGGTGTTGTTTTGAATCTGGCCCGCCTTGCTATGGGGGATAATGTAGGCAATGTCGCCTCTGGCTAATGCTTCAGCCTGTCCAATAACGTCATCGTTAAAATTGTAGGTGATCTTTGGAATGTCTGCGGTTATGGTGAGATTTTCGTCTCCATCTTCAAGGTGCCCGCTGATACCTTCCAGAACCAGCTTGTGCTGGTCCATCTCAATCGTGTAGCGGTCTGACCTAACGTCAATGGCATTAAGCTTTAGACTGTCAAGTTGGAATTTTAATGTAGCTTCGATAGTTTCGTTATTGCGATTGGTTGTCTTGGCGGAGGAAATGTCCAGTAGACCGTTTTCAATGCGTCCTCTTAAACTGATGGGGAAGGAAACGTTCATCTTGGGCGGGTTATATCGAGTGGAATCTGCGGTGATGTCTGCAGTAATTCCCTTGAATCCCTTGCGGATGTCTGCGGTAATGTCGACATGGAGGTCCGTGTTGGTGATTTCGCTGATAGTTCCGGGAATGTACCAGGAACCGTTTGCGTCAACGGTACCCTTGAACTTCAAGTCGTTGTCGATGAAGCCTTCCGACCATAAAGTGCCACCATTGTCACTTCCATGAGAGAAACTGAGGTGTCGCCTGTCGTCAAAAATATGATCGATGATTATCTGCGTGTTTCCTGTCCAACCACCACGGCCAATGTCCAGATAGGAATTTAGCTCGACCTTGTCTTTTTCTGCAAAGATGTTCAACTTCTTGATTCGGAGCAAATCTGGCGAGAGGTCGTTAAACTCGATATTGGAGAAGTCCAGGTTCCCCATAACGCCTGTATTCTGGTTGAACGACAATTGGCCCGAGAGCATACCGGAGGCGAAGGTGCTGTCATTTAGTGGCTCTAGCAGGAGCGGAATACTGAAGTCATTTGAGGAAATACTTGCTTCGAGAACCTGGATGGGAAGGAAGGGAGTGGGCTTGAAATCCGGGTTTGAATCATTGGGCAATATGAATGAACCGTATGCGTTTACTTCATTCCTGTTGTAAATGCTATGGGCTCTGTCAATGAAAATCGTGTCCTTATTCTGTCTTGCGATTACGTCTGCAACCATGTTGTATTCGGCCACTTCGCCGTCAATGGTAACGTTGGCGAATCCAGTGGAGTCGTCGATATTCCAATGCCACATTCCGCTCACGCGGCCTCTAATTCGGTCTGATATGGACAAATCCGCAAAGGGTATTGTTGCAATGATGGCCTTGTCTGCGCTGACATCGATTGCGATAGAATCTCCGATGTCGATATAGGCGCTGGCCTTACCGCCATGTCGTTGAGTGATGTTCCATGAGGTGTGAGGACGTTCATGATTCCATTTTACGTCGCCATCGAAATCGAACGTTTCATTCGGGGTGTAGATGACACCCTTTGAAAAATCAATTCCCTTGGTGTCAAGATCCAGGGTGACTTGCATGGAATCGGCCGTCATGTGATAGGCGTAGGCAACGGTGTCGAACTTCGCCAGAATTCGGAGCTTGTGTCCGTCGCAGGTTCCGTAAAGTTGCGGTCTTCCGCCCAAGGTCAAGTTTCCGTGAGTCCAGTCCAGAGCCCAAGGTTCGTAAGGGGAGATGTCTCCGATGAATGTAATCATCAGGGAATCCCTCAAGTCGATTGTTCCATTGACGTAGGACCCCTGTCTTGTTTCCAGGGAGGCTCGGATGACCATGTCGTTTATGTCGGCGGAACGAATGTCTACGTCCATAGGCATCATCTGCGGTCCGTACAGGGCGCTCATGTTTTCGACCTTGCCTTCTACGTGTCCGTTAAGATTCGTGTCGAAATCTCCGGCAAGGTGGATGGAGCCGCCTTCGTCGTTTTGCAGAAGAATGTCTGCGTTAATCTTTTCCTGATTTCCCTGGACCTTGATTGTCACTCGTTCCGGTTCCAGTGGCCACAGGGCTCCGACTCGTGTGCGGATGGTGCTGTTGTAGAAGACCGTTTCCTTTCGGGTGTCTAAGGTTGCCTCGGCAACGACATCGATTTTACCGATTTCAGGAATCTCTTCGGGGAGTTTGAACGGCAACCATTCGGCGGGGTTCTTTACAGAAATGTTGGTCTTCGCCTTGATTCGGCTCATGTCCTTCTTGGGAACGTTTGCCTTGATCTGGACGGAATCCTTGCTTGTTTTTACGCTTGCCTCTAAAGTCAGCTTTGCCCCTGCGAAGTCCCCTTTCATCTTGACTGAGGCGGGGTTGCTTACGAAGTCTCCGTTGACTTGCCTGATTCCTACGTTGAGCGCGTATTCCCCGTTGTTCTGTACGCTGAGCCCCTTGGCGTTCCAGGACTTTCCGTCGGACAGCTTGATGTTTGCGTCCTCGATGTTGACTGAAACGTTTGCCGGGAATCTAAGGTTGTCGGGGAATGCAGGGTTGGTGGTATCTTTTGTCGCAGAAAGGGTGTCGCTTTGTGGAATGGCGATGAATGCATCCACATGGTCCATTTTCAGGCTTACCCCCCGGTTTTCTCCAAGAATGGTGATGTCCAGGTTAGGGTTTATGATTTTTACTTCGGTAGAGTCCGTCGAAATGAAAAGGGAATCGAAGGAATGCTCTAACAGGGACTGCGCGTTGTGGCCGTAGGGGGTAATCGTTACCCCGGAAAAAGTGTGTGGGGCGGAAAGGTAGCGTTCCACAAACGCATGAACAAACCAGACGCCAAGAGCGATGGCGCCTACTGCAGCAGTTGCAAAAAATGCTGTTCCAAAGAATGTCTGTTTGCGTTTTTTCAAACTGAGTCCAAGTATAGAAAATGCGATAATTCGTTGATGGTCAACAAGTTATGAAAACGGCTCGTAATTTGTACACAAGTGCTTTTTTGTGTAGTATTTTGTTGTCGCTTTCCGATATCGGGCGCACACCTGTAATTTGAGCGGAAATTTTGCTTTTTTACCTATTATTATTACTATATTCAGTGCGCTATTATTGGGCTTTGGAGCCCGCCGGAAACAAGAGGTTACATGAAACTCCGCTTTGCCTTTTTTACTGTGAGTCTCCTAAATCTGTTTGCCTTGACTGGCTGCAACAGTGTGGGGGATAAGGATACCATTCTTGCTCGCATTGATAAGGAAGTCGTCTATCGAGAAGACCTTGTTCTCTTGATGAAAAATTCCATTTCCTCCAAGGAACCTTTGAACAAGCGTCTCTACGAAAATGTTTATGCGAAGGAAGCCGTCGTTTCCAAGGCTTTGACACAGTTCCCCGAGTTGAACAAGGAATGGGAAGAATTTCTCGGTTTGATTGAGCCCAAGCTGCTTGCTTCCGTCTATCAGCGTTTCTACCTGAATGAACGCCTTACTTATTCCGAACCGGAACTTCGTCATTTCTATGACGAACATCGCAGCCTGTTTGAAGAGGCGCCCCTTCCTGATTTTAGTGTCATTCAGGGAATTGTTGCCTGCGAATACTATATGTCTCATTCCAAGGAAGCCTTGAACGCTTACTTGAAAGAACACTTGATGGGCTCTACGTCCAGAGAAGATTCCATAACTTGGAAGACCAAGTTCGTTGAACTCCACCGTTCTGAACTCAAGGAACAGATTGCAAGGAACCTCGCCTCAGACCTTCATGTGACGTTCCATGAATTGCCTAAGCCGGAACCGAAGGCTTTCTACGAAAAGCATATGGATATGTTCATGACTGCCCCCGGTTATGAGCTGTATCATGTGCAGGGAACAGATTCCGTTGCCCTGGCAGCCCTGTTTAACGAAACCACTGACCTTGAAAATTTCAAGAAAATCGCTTCCACAAAGAGTGCAAATAAAGCTACCGCCAAGGAAGGCGGCTTTGTCGGCTACGTCAAGGACGGCTTTGCCATGCCGTACGGTATTGGCATGGTTTCTGGTTTGAGTGCCGCCTTGAATGGCAAGGATGCAGGCTTTGTATCGCCTGTAATCAAGGGCGATGTCGGTAATGCCTACCACGTATTCTATCTGTCTTCCCTGGTTCAGCCGAAACAAAAGACTTTTGATCGCGTTGAAGCCTCTATCAAGCAGGGGTTGGCTAGCGGAGAATTCTTTGATGTGGATTCATCCTATGTTCTCCTGTCTGAAAATGGTGAAACTTTGCTGACTGAAGGGGAACTGAAGCGTATTTGCAAAAGGGATTTCATGGCCGAGGTCAATGCTCGCAACCATCAGCGCTTGTTTAGCATGGTTGTAGAAAGACTGCTGTTCAGCAAGGCTGCCCTGAATTTGAAACTGGATAAAACCTGGGAATACCGCGCCTTGGTGCGTGCAGCCCGTCGAAATTTCATCTTCGATAACTTCTTCTTTAAGAAACGTCAGAACGTAGAAGTTAGCGAAGATTCCCTGAAGGCTTTCTACGAACGTTATGGAAGCCCCGTGCATCAGGAATATTCCTTTGAACAGGGACGCAGTGAGGTTCGTGCCGCAGCAATGTTCCCGATGAATATCCTTAGGCACGAATATTTCCTGAGTAAAAAATCTAGCTACTTTAAACTTGATTTCAAACAAACTCTCCCGGTCCTCTTCAGACAGAACTGGAGGATGCAGAGCGATATGAGTGAAGCCCGCTTTGCTGCTGAAAGTTACCAGTCTGCTGTGCTTCACTTCTACGATAGCAGTATCCAGGAATGGGAGCCTACGATCTTGGCTGATCGACTGGTGGCCAACGCTGATTCCTTGCGTAAGGAAGGCTTGAATGATGAAGCCCTGGAAGCCTATCGCAATTTGATTTTTGCCTATGGCGAAAACGATTCTCTTGTGAAGTTGGCTATCTACGAAAGCGCTCAAATTTATAACGAGACAGGCCGCTTTGAAGAAGCTGAAGCGGAGTATCAGGCTTGCTACGAAATCTTCCCCGATAGCCCTGAAGCGGAAAAGTCCTTGTTCAGCCGCGGTTTTATCTTGAGCGAGAATCTCAATAAGAACGATGAGGCTCTCCAGGTCCTCAAGACTTTCCAACAGAAATATCCGAACAGCGAACTGAAGGAGTCGGTGGACTGGCTGGTGCAGAACATTGAATCAGACGGAAAACTTGCCGACGACCTGCTCAAGAAGATCAGCGCCGAAGAATAAAGAGTTATATTTAACGCACTCACAATAAAAGGTGGTATACCCTATGGAAATGACATTCGCTATGATCAAGCCCAACGCCGTGAAGAGCGGCCTGATTGGTCAAATTATTGCCCGTTACGAAGCTGCAGGCCTCTCCGTCTGCGCTATCAAGATGCATCAGATGACTTCCGCTGACGCTCGCGGTTTCTATGCCGAACACGTCGAGAAGCCTTTCTTCCCGGAACTGGAAGCCTACATGACTAAGGGTCCTTCCGTGATGCTCGCTCTGGGTGGCGAAAATGCCATTGCCAAGGTTCGCGCTATCAACGGTGCTACCAATCCGGCTAAGGCAGAACCCGGTACCCTCCGCTACGATTTTGCTCCTTCCATGACCGAAAATGTTGTCCATAGCTCCGACAGTCCTGCATCCGCAGAACGCGAACTGGACTTCTGGTTCAAGAAGGAAGACCGCTACGCCTACGAAGCTGCAAGCAAGAAGGCTTGCTGCATCCTCTAACGGCAGTTTAAGGTCTGTTAGAATTACAAACAAAAAAAGACCCCCTCAAGGAGACACAAAACAATGCAATGGATCATTAAGTACCTTACCTCTTCCATTGGTAAGAAACAGATCATGGGATGCTCTGGTGCGTTCCTCGCTCTGTTCATCCTCGTCCACATGTGCGGCAACCTCCAGTTGCTGAACTTTGATCAGTCTGCAGCACAGGCATCCTACAATGCCTATACTGAATTCCTGACCAGCTTCAACCCGCTCCACTTCCCGGTAAAGTTGATTTACCTCATGGAACTGGGCATGGTTGCTGCATTCGGTCTCCATATCGGTCTCGGCGTTTTGCTGAAGCTCGAAAACAAGAAGGCTCGTGGCGCTGTGGGTTACGAAGTCAACGCTCGCAAGGGTAACAAGTCCTTCGCTACCTTCACCATGATCTGGACCGGCCTTATCATTCTCGGCTTTGGCATCCAGCATCTCGCTAACCTCAAGTTCGGTGCTCACTACCTGTACCAGAACGCTGCCGGCGAAATCGTCCGCGACATGTGGCTCACCACCATCGACATGTTTGCTAACCCGGTTTGGACCGTGTTCTACCTGGTTGCCATGCTCGTTATCGGCATCCACCTGTTCCATGCCATTTCTTCTGCTTTCCAGACTCTCGGCCTTGCTCACCAGAAGTGGACTCCGGTTATTGAAGTTATCGGCATTGCATACAGCATCGTGATTGCAATCGGCTTTGCTGTTGAAGCTGCATTCTCCTGCTACATCGCTCATCAGCCGGAAACCGAAGCTCTCCGCGCCAAGTCTCATGAACTCCAGCAGCAGCTGGAACAGAAGAAGGCCGCTTCCGAAGCTAAGACTTCTTTCGTCGTTCCCTCTGTCGGCATCATTTCCACCAACGTTTAATGGAGACCATAACTAATGATTCTCGATTCTAAAATTCCTGGTGGTTCCATTGAAGAAAAGTGGACCAAGCATAAGTTTGAACTGAAGCTCGTGAACCCCGCTAACAAGCGTAAGTTCACCGTTCTCGTGGTGGGTACCGGTCTTGCTGGTGCTTCCGCTGCAGCTTCTCTCGCAGAACTGGGCTACAATGTTAAGTCCTTCTGCATTCAGGACTCTCCCCGTCGTGCTCACTCCATTGCTGCCCAGGGTGGTATCAATGCTGCTAAGAGCTATAAGAACGATGGTGACTCTGTCTATCGTCTTTTCTACGATACCGTTAAGGGCGGTGACTTCCGCGCTCGTGAAGCCAACGTTCATCGTCTCGCCGAAAACTCCAACCTGATCATCGACCAGTGCGTCGCTCAGGGTGTTCCCTTCGGCCGTGAATACGGTGGCCTCCTGGACAACCGCTCCTTCGGTGGTACCCAGGTTTCTCGTACCTTCTACGCTCGCGGTCAGACCGGTCAGCAGCTCCTCCTCGGTGCATACCAGGCTCTCATGCGCCAGGTTGCAGCAGGCAAGGTAACTCTGCTTCCTCGTCGCGAAATGATGGACCTCGTGGTTGTCGATGGCAAGGCTCGCGGTATTATCGTTCGTAACCTGGTGACTGGCGAACTTGAAAGCCACGTTGGCGACGCAGTCTGCCTTTGCACCGGTGGTTACGGTAACGTCTACTACCTGTCCACCAACGCTCAGGGTTCTAACGTTACTGCAGCATTCCGCGCTTACAAGAAGGGTGCCGCATTTGCTAACCCCTGCTACACTCAGATTCACCCGACTTGCTTGCCCCGTCATGGAGACCTGCAGTCCAAGCTGACTCTGATGTCTGAATCTCTCCGTAACGATGGCCGTATTTGGGTTCCCCGTAAGGCTGGCGACAAGCGTTCTCCGGACCAGATCCCCGAAGAAGATCGTTACTACTACCTCGAAGAAAAGTACCCCAGCTTCGGTAACCTCGTTCCTCGTGACGTGGCTTCCCGTAACGCTAAGCAGGTTTGCGACGCCGGTCTCGGCGTAGGCAACACTGGCCTCGCAGTTTACCTGGACTTCGCAGACGCTATCAAGCGCATGGGCGTTGCAGGCGTTTCTGCTAAGTATGGTAACCTCTTCCAGATGTACGAAAAGATCGTTGACGAAGACCCGTACAAGGTTCCGATGCGCATCTTCCCGGCAATCCACTACACCATGGGTGGTCTGTGGGTTGACTACGATTTGATGTCCACCATCCCGGGCTGCTTCGTTCTCGGTGAAGCAAACTTCTCTGACCACGGTGCTAACCGTCTCGGCGCTTCTGCTCTTATGCAGGGCCTCTCCGATGGTTACTTCGTGATTCCGTTCACCATCGGTGGCTACTTCGCAGGCACCAAGCTGGAAAAGGTTTCCGAATCTGATCCTGCTTTCGAAGATTGCAAGAAGCAGACCGCAGAAAAGATTTCCAAGCTCCTTTCCATCAAGGGTCACCGCACTGTTAACGATATCCATCGTCAGCTCGGTAACATCATGTGGGAATACGTTGGTATGGCCCGTAACAAGGCTGGCCTCGAAAAGGCTCTCCAGGAAATCCCCGCACTCCGCGAAGAATTCTACGAAAACGTCAACGTTGTTGGCTCTGAAGGTTCCTTCAACCAGAACCTGGAACGTGCTGGCCGTCTGGCTGACTTCCTTGAATTCGCAGAAGTCCTCACCCTCGACGCCCTCCACCGTGA